>CAZVHL010000005.1:0-20651 GCA_964626925.1 uncultured Nitrospiraceae bacterium | reverse complement strand
AAGATGCAAAGTGTGTTTCAGACATTATAGCCTTGATAGTGTTTCTTGACAAGTAGAACCTCAGGTTACCCTCTTGGATGATGCTGTTTGTGGACTTTTTTTAATCTTTCAGGAGTGACTTTTGTGTAAATCTGTGTTGTAGAAATATCTGTGTGGCCGAGCATTTTCTGTAATGCTCTCAAATCTGCACCACCGTCAAGCAGGTGACTGGCAAAACAATGCCTGAGAGTGTGGGGAGATATCTTGATCGATAGTCCAGATGAGTATTGTTTAACCAGTTGCCATAACCGCTGTCTTGAAAGTGGCTTGCCTCCTTTTGCAAGAAAAAGAAATGCACTGGTTTTCTTTTTTAAAAAATCAGGCCTTGATTCTTCCAGATATTTTTTAATGGTGATTAATGTCTTTTCATTTATCGGTACAACACGCTCTTTGGAACCCTTGCCTCTGACAGTGATAAACCCAGCTTCAAAAATAATATCCTGCAACTGAATATTAATCACTTCGCTTACTCTTAAACCGGAAGAATAAATAATTTCAAGCATTGCCCTGTCGCGTAAAGACAGTTCCCTGCCTTCAGGTTTCCTGAGCAGTTCGGAGACTTCATCAATACCGATGATTCTGGGTATGCGTTTCCATCCTTTCGGGGTAGACAGATTTTCAACAGGGTCTTCCTCCATGATGCCTTCCATAAGAAAAAACCTGCAAAGTCCCCGGATTGTTGATATATGCCTTGCCAGTGTATTGGCCTGTAGTCCGGAATCACGAAGAATGTTTATAAAAGATATAAGATCACTTCTTTCAAAGCATGTTATTAGCTTGCCGGTATTATCAAGGTGGGCCCTGAATTTGAGGATATCCCTTTTGTACGCTTCTAAGGTATTTGCAGCAAGCCCTTTTTCAACAGTCAGATAGTTCAGAAATCTTTCTACAGGATCAATCATTAACTCCAGAATACATGAATGAATATGTCGGGTGCAAGTGAGCTGAATTTGTAGATGACAGTTGCTTATGAATTTTGCATAGCATGCCTTCCATAATAAAATTAAGAAATCTGTGCCACAACCTATCAGGGCCTCACTGAAGAACAACCATATGTAGTCATTTAGGTGCCCATTAACCACTATATATGGGATGTATTAAAAAGAGTCATTTTTTCCTTGACAAGCTTTCTCTACATTTCTATACTTTAGGTGGTGGTAGAAAGTGGGATAAAGTGGAGGGAAGATGCCAGATTTTTCTGGAAAGCATTATAAGTCTTTAGATGTAAAGGGCAGGTTGATAATCCCGGCTCCCTTTCGGGAGATCCTGTCTTCCAGTCATTCATCAAAATTAATCATAACAAATGAAGTTTTTGATAAGTGTCTTTGTGCATATCCTGTAGATGAGTGGGAAAAACTGATTGATAAAGTAAGCCGGCTGCCGCAGACATCTGATGCGGTCAAGTATTTTATGCGGAGGGTCATCGGATCTGCTGTTGGAAGTGAAATTGACAAGCAGGGCAGGGTGCTTGTTTCACCTGCACTAAGAGTTGATGCAGGTCTGAACAGTGAAGTCGTGTTACTGGGACTTGGTAACAGAATTGAGATCTGGGAAAAGGATCAGTTAGAGGGTGTAGCAGATCCGGCAAAGATTGACAAACAAGCCTTTAAGGAGGAATTTACTAATCTTGGCTTATAGGTCCCGATCAATTCAGCAGCGCGGTGCATGAAAATCAATCATGTTCCGGTTATGCGGGATGAAGTGCTGGAGAATATGAACATAAAGAAAAACGGCATATATATTGACGCAACAGTAGGTCTTGGTGGGCATTCCAGAGGGATACTCGATAAAGAAAATGAATGTGTATTAATCGGTATAGACAGAGATGACGCGGCTCTCGAAAGGTCTCAGGAACATTTCAAAGATGATCACAATGTTTCTCTTGTGAGAGACAGTTTTTCGAACATCGCTTCTGTGGCCAGCAAACTGGGTTATGAAAAAGTGGACGGCATTCTGCTCGATCTCGGTGTTTCGACGCTCCATTTGAAATCAGATGACAGGGGCTTTAGTTTTATGAGTGATGAGGCATTGGACATGAGGATGGACAGAAGACAGAAACTGACAGCAAAAGAAATTATTAATAAATATTCCGAAAAGGACCTGGCGAATATTATTTGGGAATATGGGGAAGAAGGGCGGAGCAGAAGGATAGCCAGGGCAATCGTCTGGTCACGCCAGAGAAAACCGGTCCATTCATGCAGTGAACTGGCTGCAATAATTGAGAAATCGATTGGCAGAAGGGGCAGGATTCATCCTGCAACAAGGACATTTCAGGCTCTCAGAATCGTTGTTAATAAAGAACTTAGCGAACTGTCTTCAGTGTTGGAATCTGGAGCGGGCATACTTGAGAAACAGGGAAGGATGTGTGTTATTTCATACCATTCACTTGAAGACAGGATAGTAAAAAACGCATTTAAAAAGCTGGCAAAGGAGGGCTTGTTCAGGATTATCACAAAAAAGCCTCTGACGCCCAGCCAGGAAGAAAAGAAGTTTAACCCTTCATCAAGGAGCGCCAAGTTCCGGGTAGTGGAGAGGCTGACATGAACAGACGTGAAAGAAAAAACAAAAAAAGATATTTATTGAAGTTTGGTTATTTTCTTTACATCGGTCTTTGTCTGTTCTCGATAATATGGCTGCGGGCAACTGTTGTCCATCTGGAATATGAAATAGGTGAACTTGACAAACACAGGGCGGATCTCAAGAGAGAAAGGAAAATGGTAGTAGCTCAAAGAGCAAATTATTTTTCCTCAGAAAAGATAGAGAAAGTAGCATATAGAAATCTCGGGATGACTTTTTCTAAGAGGGCGAACGTATTTTATGTAAACAGAACTAAAACTGCCGGTCCTTTAAAGGCGTCTATGAGATAAATCAGATCAAGGGGGGAACGATAGATGCTGACAACCAAACTGAAAATCATAACACTCTGGGATGAAAAATAAATCGAATCTGAAAAATAGAAGCAGGAAAAGAAAACAGAACCTTGAAATGGGAAAGCTCTGGGATGAGGACCTTTCTCAACTGCAGCTGAAGAAAAGCAGAAAACGGGCTGTAGTTGTTTTTACTATATTCTTCTTTTGTTTTGCGGTGATTTCTATAAGGCTAATTGATCTCATGATATTGGACCATGAGAGTTTAACCGGAAGGGCTGCACAGCAATATAACCGGGAAAAAGTATTAAAGCCCCAGAGGGGTGTAATCTGGGATAGAAAAATGAGGGAGATGGCTACAAATGTAGAATCTGATTCGCTCTATGCAGTTCCGTCAAAGATGGAAGATACGAGAAACATATCAAGAAAACTTGCTCCTTTAATAAAAGTTTCATCAAAACAGCTTAACAGGATTTTGCTGAAAAAAAAGAACAGGGAGTTTATCTGGCTTGCAAGGAAAATGGATGTTAGTAGTGTGCTCAGGATTAACGATTTAAAAGAAAAGTTTGGATACAATGCCCTGGAGTTCCTGACAGAGTCTAAACGTTATTATCCCAAAGGGCAGACAGCATCACATATTCTGGGATTTACAAATATCGATAATAAGGGCATTGCTGGTCTCGAACTTATATATGACAGGTATCTGAAAGGAGAGAAGACAAGCGTTTCAGTAGGTACGGACGCACGCGGTAACAGTCTTTCAATTGATGCAAGGGAGGGTGTATCGGGTCATAATCTTCTGCTTACTATTGACGAAGGCATTCAATATATAGTTGAAAGAGAACTCTCACATGCAATGACAGAATGGGAGGCAAAGTCAGCTGTTGCCATTATGATGGATCCAATGACAGGTGAAATTCTTGCAATGGCAAACAGGCCAAACTATGATTCGAATCTGGCAGGCAAGTCCAGTCATGAAGCGAAGCGAAACAGGGCCATTACCGATCTCTATGAGCCGGGGTCTACTTTGAAAACTATTCTTGCAGCTGCTGCGATCGAAGAGGAAGTGGTTGATGTTGATGATGAGTTTGACGTATCAAAAGGATATATTGTAGTGGGAGGAAAGGCGATACGTGATACCCATAAGCATGAAATTCTCACATTTCGCGAAGTTATTCAGAAATCCTCAAATGTTGGCGCTGTTCAGATAGGGCTCAAACTCGGTGAAGAGAAATATTATGACTACATGAGGAAATTCGGGTTTGGTGAAAAGACGGGGATAGACTTCCCTGGTGAAGTCAGGGGGATTCTCAGGCGACTTGATAATTGGTCAGGCACTTCTATTGCTGCATTATCAATAGGACAGGAAATAGGAGTGACAGCTTTGCAGGTTTTAAGGGCTTATTCCACTATTGCCAATGGCGGTGTTTTGATGAAACCCTTTATTGTTTCAGACATCATCTCATCTGCCGGTGAGATTATCAAAAGAGTAACTCCGGAAGCAGAGAGACGAGTTATTTCAAACCGCACCTCTGAATTAGTAGTAGAAATTCTGAAGACGGTTGTCGAAGAAGGCGGCACAGCTCCAAAAGCTGACATCAATGGAAACCTGGTGGCCGGAAAAACAGGGACAGCCCAGATTTTCGATCAGGAACTCGGCCGTTACTCCAGAGACAAGTATGTAAGCTCATTTGTCGGATTTGTCCCGGCAGATAACCCAAGAATAGCGCTTATAGTGGTTATATACGAACCAAAAGGACGATCATATGGGGGCATAGTAGCGGCCCCTGTATTTAAAAGAATTGTTGAGCATACATTTACATATTTGGATATTCCAATGGAAAGAGATGAGAACCGTATTTTGCTTGTCAGTAAATGATCCTTCAGAAGCTTTTAGAAGGTTTGAGTGTGAAAAAGATACGCGGAAACTCAAAAGCGGAAATAAGAGGTGTTGCTTACGATTCAAGACTGGTTAAAAAGGATTTTATTTTTGTGGGTGTCAGGGGTTTTTCCGTAGATGGCCACAGTTATATAAAAGACGCAATAAGCAGGGGGGCTATTGCAATCGTTGGAGAAAATGCGGTAGATAAGACAGTTATTAAGGAACTTGCTACGCAACAGAAATGTACTTATGTCGAAGTTGCTGATAGCAGGAAAGCATTGGCCCTCATTTCGGATACCTTTTACGGGCATCCGTCTAAAAGTTTGTCTATGATCGGAATTACAGGGACAAACGGAAAAACAACTACAAGCTATATTACAAAAAGCATTATTGAAGCTAACGGCAAAAGCGCTGGCCTTATTGGGACAATTTGCTATATGACAGGAGAAAGTACCACTGCTGCGGTCAATACAACGCCGGAATCACTTGATCTGCAGATGTATTTGAGTGCGATGGTATCCAATAATATGAATTATGCAGTAGTTGAAGTATCATCGCATGCTCTGGCACTCAAAAGAGTGGAAGGCTGTTCTTTTAATGTAGCAGCATTTACAAATTTTTCTCAGGACCATCTTGATTTTCACAAAACGATGGATGAATATTTCGAAGCCAAGAAAGGGCTTTTTAAATATCTTGACAGCGGGGGGTATGCAGTATTAAATGCAGATGATCATGCGATTATGAATCTGGCAGACAAACTTGACTGTAATGTCATTACATGCGGTACCGGGAACAGGGCGATGTTAAGGGCAGAGAACATAAAAGAATATAGAGAGGATATATCAGGACAAATGCCTGGGAAAATCCCCGGAATGTCATTTGATGTTAAGACTCCTGATGGCACGATTCCGGTTGAATCGGAATTTATGGGACGATTCAACGTTAATAACATTCTTATGTCGGTCGGAATAGCATATGCACTTGGAATCAGTAGTGATGTGATTCGGCAAGGCATACGCAGTACAAGACATGTAGATGGGCGCTTTGAAAAAATAGATGAGGGCCAGAATTTTCTCTGTATTGTTGACTATGCACACACTGAGGATGCCCTGGAGAAATTGATAGAAGCTGCAAGACCCGTAACGAGCGGGAGAGTCATAACTGTTTTTGGTTGTGGTGGTGATCGGGACATAACAAAGAGACCCCACATGGGCATGGTTGCGACAGAGCTGAGCGATTTCGTCATTATTACATCAGATAATCCACGTTCGGAATCCCCGGAAGTAATTGTAAGAGATATAGTCGGAGGCATAAAAAAATCTAATTTTAAAGTGCAGCATGACCGTGCTGAAGCGATTAAGGATGCGGTGATGATGGCAGAGAAAGGGGATACACTGCTTGTTGCCGGGAAAGGACATGAGGATTATCAGGATATTAATGGCATTAGATATCATTTTAGTGATAAGGAGATTTTGAGAAACGAAATCAGGGGAATGTTAAAAGTTAATAAATAAACAATCAAAGAGAAAAGATCGAGATTATGGCGGTTATTACTGTGGAAGACATTATTGAGGCAACGGGAGGGCAACTGCTGACAGAGCATTCAAAGTATTTTGATGGGGTATCAATTGATACCAGAACGATTTCGGAGGGTGATCTCTTTTTTGCGATCAGGGGAGAGAATTTTGACGGATATGAATTTCTTGAAGAGGCTCTCCTGAAGGGAAGAGGGGCGGTTATTGAAAGCAGGCCGGCAGCGCTTCCAAAAGACAAAGTAATCATTTATGTGAGCGATACTCTCCGTTCATTACAGGACCTGGCATATTTCCTTAGAAAGAAACATGAAATTCCTGTTGTTGCTGTTACGGGCAGTAACGGCAAGACAACTACAAAGGAAATGATTTATGCGATCGTCTCAAGAAAGTTCAAAACTCTGAAGAATGAGGGTAATCTCAACAATCATATCGGGTTGCCGCTGAGCCTTACAAGGCTTCAATCCGATGAAGAAATAATAGTACTCGAAATGGGCATGAACTCATCAGGTGAAATCAGGAGATTGTGTGAAATAGCGGTTCCCAGTCATGGCGTGATCACAAATATCGGCAAGGCGCATTTAGGCAGGATGGGCAGTTATGAGGCTGTCAGGGATGCAAAACTTGAGATACTTGAAGGCCTGAGTGTAGTTATTATTAACGCTGATGATGCTGATTTAACGCATGGGGTTGAAAACATTAAGGAGTTTAGCGGACAGATAATTACCTTTGCTATAAACAATAATGCTGATATAACTGCCAGGGATCTGAGGACAACAAAAATCGGCAGTGATTTCATCCTGGATATTCAGGGGATGGAAAGCATGTCTGTAAGTTTGGGGGTTTTTGGTCATTTCAATGTTTACAATGCCCTTGCTGCTGCTGCTGTAAGTTTTTCCCTCGGTATGAACATGAGTGAAATCAAGGCAGGACTTGAAGCTTATACGGCTTTCCCGATGAGGTTTGAGATACTCAAAGCAAAAGAAGTAATACTGATAAATGATTCTTATAATGCAAATCCATCTTCAGTTGAAGAATCGATTAAAGAGCTGTTTAGACTTGGGGATAAAGGAAGGAGAGTAGCTGTACTGGGAGATATGTATGAACTTGATGAATTTTCAGAGACTGCCCATAGAGATGTTGGAAAATTAGCGTGTGAAGCAGGGTTGGATGTTTTTGTGGCTGTTGGTGAGATGATGGGTCTTGCTGCAGATGAAATTATAAATTTAAAAGGCGGGACTGCAGGGACTGAGGTTTTCAGGTTCAATGATGTAAATGAAGCTAAGGGAAATATAATGGACATTTTAAAACAGGGCGATACTGTATTAATTAAAGGGTCACGAGGCATGGCCATGGAAAGGATCGTTGAGCGTATAACTAATGCTATATAAACTGATTTATTCTTTTCAGGAAATTTATTCACCATTAAATGTTTTCAGATATATTACGTTCAGAACTGCCCTTGCGGCTGTAACGTCGTTACTCATAACATTTATATTGGCTCCCTGGATTATCAAAAAACTACGGAAACTGAGTTTAACGCAGCAGGTTCGATATGACGGTCCCAAGAGCCATCTTAACAAAAAGGGCACCCCTACAATGGGCGGCATTCTTATCATCCTGTCTGTGGCAATCAGCGTTTTAATGTGGGGTGATTTAGGCAATAAATTCATGTTGATAATGCTGACCGCAATTATAGGCTTTGGCCTGATAGGATTGACGGATGATTATCTGAAATCAGTAAAAGGGAATTCCAAAGGATTAAAGGGGTGGTACAAATTTGGTGCCCAGATAACTCTTGCTCTGATAATAGGATTCCTGTTCTACCATGATCCCGAAGACATGTATATTGCCAAACTGAGCATCCCCTTCTTTAAAAAATGGCTGATAGATCTGGGGTGGTTCTATATACCATTTTCGATTCTTGTTATTGTGGGATCATCCAATGCTGTAAATCTAACTGACGGGATAGATGGTCTTGCGATTGGCCTGGTTGGTATCGCGTGTGTGGCAAACGGAGCGTTTGTCTATATATCGGGGCACTCCGGTTTATCGCAATACCTGCATGTGCTTCACCTGCCAAGGGTGGGAGAACTGACTGTTTTCTGCGGAGCGATGTTCGGAGCATCTCTAGGTTTTCTCTGGTATAACAGTCATCCTGCTGAGATATTTATGGGAGATGTTGGATCCCTCGGGCTTGGTGGTGCACTTGGTACGCTTGCGGTTATAACAAAACAGGAAATCGTTCTTGCTGTTGTTGGCGGTATTTTTGTAATAGAAACTTTTTCAGTAATCATTCAGGTAGCATCATTTAAAATAACCGGCAAAAGGGTTTTTAAAATGGCACCGATTCATCATCACTTTGAAGAAAAGGGATGGCCAGAGCCAAAAGTAATAGTGAGATTCTGGATAGTCGGAATAATCCTTGCGCTATTGAGCTTGGCATCACTGAAAGTAAGATGAATAACGCAATACAGAGGTCAGAAGTCAGGTGGAATGATTAAACAGGTGGGAAAAAATCGGACAATATTTAAAGGCAAGAATATTCTTGTCGTAGGTATCGCCAGGAGTGGGGTAGGTGCGGCTAATCTTCTATCCGAACTTGGTGCGGTGGTAACTGTTACGGATAGCAAGCCGCGCAAGTTACTGAAAGAACATATAAGTAGATTATCACCTTCGATAAACATTATTACAGATGATAATCCGGAGGAGGTCTTTAAAACGAGTGATATGATTGTAGTGAGTCCGGGTGTCCCTCATAATATTCCGCCTCTTCAACAGGCAAGGAAGAATGGTATTCAGATAATGAGTGAACTTGAAATAGCGTATCAGGTAATACAGTCAGGAGCCATGTCCGAATCGACTCTTGCAGAGAGTCAGGGCACAGGAGCAGGAGCAATTCCTGCCTTTATCGGCATAACAGGAACAAACGGGAAATCAACTACTACTACACTGGTTGATCTTATGTTGAAGGAATCAGGCTGTAAAACTATCATGGGTGGAAATATAGGCAACGCCCTTACAGAAGAAATATTAAAGACAGTGGTCAGTGGTCAATGGTCGGGGGACATAGAGAAATTAACAACTGCAGAATTCCCGGACAGAAAGATACCTGAGTTTATTGTTGCAGAGATTTCAAGTTTTCAGCTTGAGGCGATATATGAATTAAGACCGAAGGTTGCTGCGATTCTTAATATTACCCCTGACCATCTTGATCGATATGAAAGTATGCTGGATTACATTAATGCAAAAGCAAGAATATTCGAAAATCAGACTGGAGAGGACTTCCTTATCCTGAATGCTGATGATCCTCTGATTATGAAAATGATGAATGAACAGTCGAAGAGAAATAAAGCATTACCTGAAATCTTATTCTTTAGCCGCAGGAAAGAGGTTAGAGGCGTATACTGCAAAGACGGGATACTCTACTGTAATATTCCTGACCTGCCGTTTCCTTCTTCTGATTACCCATTTATCTCTGCAGAAGAGATAAAAATTAAAGGCCTTCATAATCTTGAAAATGCAATGGCTGCATCTCTGGCAGCCCTGGTTTCAGGGCATTCATATCAGTCTGTCGGGGATGTATTAAAAAGATTTTCAGGCCTTGAACACAGGCTTGAACTAGTTTGCGAGGTTGAGGGGGTCAGTTTTATTAATGATTCAAAGGCTACAAACACCGGAGCGGTCGAGAAATCATTGGAAGGGCTGGAGAATGTTGTATTAATAATGGGTGGATTGGACAAGGGAAGTAACTTTTCAGTATTACGGGATCTGATAAGTAAAAAAGTCAAAGCCTTAATTCTCATTGGGGAGGCTAAAGATAAAATCTCTAAAGCACTGGCCGGTGAAACCGATACCTGTTCAGCTGATGATCTTGATGATGCTGTCAAAATTTCGATGTCAAAAGCTTCATCCGGTGACGTTGTGCTGCTGTCACCGGGCTGTGCCAGTTTTGACATGTTTATAAACTTTGAGGAGAGGGGAAAGAAGTTTAAGGAGTCTGTAAGGAAGATGCAGGACAAATAATTGTGAATAAAAAATATACAGATGATTAATAAACAGACACGAGGCATTATCATATCAGTACTGATGCTTCTAGGCATCGGAATGCTTATGGTATACAGTTCAACCGCACTCATGTCTATGAGAAAGTACGGAGGAGGGTTTCATTATTTGTGGAATCATCTCTTTACAGTAGCAGTGGGCCTGCTGGCGATGAGTGTGCTGTTTAAAATCGACTATCTAAGGCTGAGACCGCTTGTTTATGCCTTACTTGCCGTATCCCTTATATCAGTACTGTTGGTGTTTGTGCCGGGCATTGGAGTTACCGCAAATGGTGCAAAGAGATGGCTTCGGTTATGGCCCACAACGTTTCAGCCTTCAGAGCTTGTGAAAATAGTAATGGTTATATTTCTTGCTGATTACATGGATAAAAATATTCACAGGATGAAGGAATTTCGATATGGAATCGCTATTCCTGTTGGAGTCATGTTAGTTTTTCAGACTGTGATCTTATTTCAGCCGGATTTTGGAGCTGTGATGAGCTTGGGGATACTCACTCTGGGACTGTTGGTAATAGGAGGGGTCAGATTAAGCCATATAGGCACACTACTGTTACTGTTTTTGCCGGTAGCTTATTTCCTCGTTATGACTTCTTCTTACAGGCTCAAAAGGATCATGTGTTTTACAGATCCGTGGGAGGACCCTTTTGGATGCGGATTTCAGCTTGTCCAGTCATTTATTGCTTTTGGTAATGGGAGGTTTTTTGGGGTCGGTCTTGGAGACAGCAAACAGAAACTGTATTTCCTCCCTGAGGTTCATACAGATTTTATTTTTTCTATTATTGGAGAAGAGCTTGGACTTATTGGTGTGTTCCTGGTTATAGGACTTTTTTTATGGCTGTTTATGAAGGGAATTAAGGTTTCCATGCGGACAGTTGATCCCTTCAGTTATTTCCTGACCATTGGTTTGACTATGATGATAGGGATACAGGCAGTAATAAATTTTGCTGTATCAACCGGATTGATGCCTACAAAAGGATTGCCGTTACCTTTTATCAGCTATGGCGGTTCAGCCTTACTTATCAATATGGTAGCTGTCGGGATACTGATAAACATATCTGCGAAAAATGGAGAGGCTGATATTCATAATAAATCAGTTTCCGGAAATATGGCGTTTCAGCCTCCATACATGAAGAGGCGAAGATGAATATTATTATTGCCGGAGGAGGAACAGGAGGACATATATTTCCTGCACTGGCTGTTGCAAAGGAATTACAGGAAACAGTTGACGGTGTCAGTGTAACGTTTGTGGGCACCGTACGGGGCATTGAGTCAAAGATAGTTCCAAAGGAAGGGTACAATATCAGGTTTATAAGGTCTGAAGGACTGCTGGGTAAAAATATCTTTGCGACTGTAAAGTCTGTGCTTAAAATCCCATTCTCTTTAAAGGATTCCTACAGGATTCTTCATGATATAAAACCTGATATGGTTTTTGGAGTGGGTGGGTACAGTTCAGGCCCTGTAGTGTTGTGCGCCAGGTTGATGGGGATTCCCACGGTTATTCATGAGCAGAATATCCTTCCGGGGTTCACAAATAAGATGCTGGGAAAAATTGTGGATGCTATTGCAGTAACGTATCACGAGAGCATGAGATCTTTTCCAAAGGAAAAAACATGCTTAACAGGCAACCCGGTCAGGATTGAAATATTAAAAGGTGATAGAGAACGAGGATATGAAAGATTCAGTCTGGCAAAAGACAGATTTACCATATTTGTATTCGGCGGTAGTCAGGGGGCCAGTAACATCAATAAAGCTGTTGGTGAGGCACTGGTTTTTCTTGAACCGTTTATTGAAAAAATTCAGTTTCTTCATCAGACAGGTGACAGGGATTGTGATGCAATGAAAGAGGTTTACCGTGCTCGCGGTTTTAAAGGGACAGTCCTGCCATTTGCCTACGAAATGGCTGATGCCTATGCAGTGGCGGATCTTATTATTTCGAGGGCAGGGGCCACCACCCTGTCAGAGCTGACCGTATGCGGCAAGGCCGCTATCCTCGTTCCATATCCATTATCAGCAGGCAATCATCAGGAAATAAATGCAAGAAAGCTCTGGGATATCGGTGCTTCTCAGATGATACTTGACAATGACATGAACGGCAAAAAACTGGCGGACATGATCAGATACCTTATTCAGGATCCGGAGGCTTTAGGGGAGATGGAGCGAGTAAGTAAATCCCTTGGAAGTTCTGAAGCAGCAGGAAAAATTGTGGGACTCATAAAGGGTAGATTAAAAAAAAAAGGAGATAGGAGGAGTAGCGGTTATTCGTTATTAACTAATAGAGATAGGATGAATGAAAAGATTAAAACTTAACGAATAGCAGTGAACAATAATGTACAAAAGATTTGAGAAAGTCCATTTTGTTGGTATCGGCGGAGTCGGTATGAGCGGCATCGCAGAAGTACTTAAGAACATGGGCTATGAAGTTGACGGTTCGGATTTAAGGGAATCTGATACTACAAGAAGACTCAGGAAACTGGGTATTAATATAAGCATAGGTCATAAGGCCGAAAATGTTAAGAACGTGCATGTTGTGGTTATATCTTCGGCAGTATCTTATGACAATCCTGAAGTGGGGGCTGCCAGAGAAATGTCGATCCCTGTTATTCCAAGGGCTGAGATGCTTGCGGAGCTTGCGAGACTTAAATATGGGATATTGGTGGCGGGTGCTCACGGTAAAACTACGACCACTTCTTTAGTTGCAAGCGTTCTTGGTGAAGGAAACTTTGATCCTACAGTTGTAATAGGAGGGAAACTCAAGGGGATAGGAAGCAATGCGAAACTTGGACAGGGCGAGTTTCTGGTAGCAGAGGCGGATGAAAGCGACGGCTCTTTTCTGAAGTTACCGCCAACTATTGCTGTTGTGACAAATATTGACAGGGAGCATATGGATTATTTCAGTAATATTGATGAAATCAAAAATGCCTTTCTTTCATTCATCAATAAAGTGCCATTTTACGGGTTGTCTATTTTGTATGGTGACAATCAGCATATAAAGGATTTATTACCGAAGATCGAGAGAAGGTTCGTAACGTATGGATTAAGTGATGGCCTGGATCTTGTAGCAACAAATATCAGGACAGAGGGACTTAAGTCCGTATTCGAAGTTATCTTAAACGGAAAATCTCTCGGCCTTTTTGGAGTACCTCTTATAGGTTCTCATAATATATGTAATTGTCTTGCTGCTATTGCGGTTGCAAATGAACTGGGAATGAAGATGAGTGTAATCAGGGACGCGCTAAAGAGTTTTAGCGGTGTTCATAGGCGCTTTGAGTTTAAAGGTACAGTATCGGGCATTCAGGTGATAGATGATTATGGCCATCACCCTGTAGAGATAAACGCAACTTTAAAGGCGGCGAAGAACTCTATAATCCAGAGCAGGGAAGATGGAAAAGAGAGCGGAAGGTTATTCGTTCTGTTTCAACCCCACCGATTCAGCAGAACAAGAGATCTCCTCAATGATTTTTTTGGTGCTTTTACAGATGCAGATAAAGTTGTGCTGATTGATATATATCCTGCGGGGGAAAAGCCGTTACCCGGGATAAATTCAGAACTGTTATTTAAAGGAATAAAAAATTCCAGCAAAGATATTAAGTATATAAAAAGCAGAGATGATGTCATGAAGTATCTGTCTTCAGAAGTGAAGAGATCCGATACATTGTTGACTCTAGGGGCTGGTGATGTATGGAAAATGGGCGAGGAGTTTTTAAAAATGAAACATGAGCAATGTAAGAACTGAAATAAGGGAAGGGTTTGATTTGGCTAATAGTGCATTAAAAGATCTGTTTGATGCGGGACTCTTCAGGGGGGAAGTAAGGTTTGAAGAACCGGTATCAGCTCATACATCTCTGAGGATAGGCGGTAATGTTGAAGTAATGATATTCCCGGAAGATCCTCTATCATTAAAAAATGTTCTGCTTACTGCGGGCCAGGAGGGTATTCCGGTGATTGTAATCGGAGCAGGCACAAATATACTCGTAACTGAACAAAAGATAAAAGGTGTGGCTGTCTCTCTCCGGGAATTTAAAAAAATAGAACTGACAAAGGAAACTAATGATCAAAAGGCGGTTCTCTATGTCGGGGCGGGGGTTACACTGCCCGGACTTCTCAGGCATGCACAGAAAAACGGATATTCGGGTCTTGAAGCTCTTGCCGGAATACCAGGTTCGTTAGGAGGGTCGGTTCATATGAACGCAGGTTCATTTGGAACAGAAATTAAAGATGTGATTGAATCTGTGGCAGTAATGAGCAGACAGGGGGAGCTCTCGATTCTTGGAAAGGACAAAATTGAGTTCTCATACAGGACTTCCAATCTGCCTGAAGGGACAATAATCATGAGTGCCAACATTATTCTCGGAAAAGATGATCCTGATGAAGTAACAAAGCGCACAAAAGATTTTTTTGAAAAGAAAAAGGCTGTACAGCCACTTGGAGATTTATCTGCAGGTTGTGTGTTTAAAAATCCTGTTGGAAATACAGCGGGAAGCTTAATAGATCAAGCGGGATGCAAGGGAGTTAAGGTCGGAAACGTTGAAGTTAGCAAGGTACATGCTAACTATTTTATTAACAGAGGAAAGGCGACTTTCGGGGATTTCAATGAGCTGATCAAAATAGTCAGGACAAAAGTAAAGAATCACAGCGGTATAATGCTTGAGCCTGAAATAAAGATTATTGGTGATAGAGAATGACCAAAGGACTGGTTACAAAAAAGAGGATAGGAGTTCTTATGGGAGGGCAGTCTTCTGAGAGGGATATTTCGATCAGAAGCGGTCTGGCGATATATCAAAGCCTTCAGGAACTTGGTTATAACTCTGTGCTTGTGGATGTAGGCAAAGACATAGCAGGTCTGCTGAAGAAGGAAAAAGTGAAATTTGCCTTCCTTGCACTTCATGGGGGAACAGGCGAAAACGGTGCTATTCAGGGGTTGCTGGAAGTACTGGGTATTCCTTTCTCGGGTTCGGGTGTTCTTGCTTCGGCCCTTGCGATGGATAAGGAGACTTCAAAAAAAATATTTTCATTTCATGGAATACCGGTTGCACCATTTATCGCATTGAAAAAGGCAAGAGGCGGGAAGAAAAAGAAAGTGAAGAATGATCAGGAAAATGGTGAAATAGATGTTGCAGGGGTATATTTATTCCCCAATTTCCCAAGACCGTCTTTTGATCTGCCATGGGTTGTCAAGCCTGCTGCAGAGGGCTCCAGCATTGGTGTCAGTATCATCAGGGAAGAAACTGAGTTGAACCCATGCATCGAGAAGACATTTTCTCTTGGAGAAAGAGTGATTGTTGAAAAGTTTATCAAGGGGAAAGAACTTCATGTAGGCATAGTCGGTGACAGGATTCTTGGTGAAGTTGAGGTAAGACCTTCGCTGGAATTTTATAACTATGAAGCAAAGTATACTTCAGGGTTAACCGAATATATTATGCCGCCCGAAATCGACGAGGCAACTGTAGCCAGTGTTAGAGAGATGGCTCTTAAGGCTCATCTCAGTATTGGGTGTTCCGGTATCAGCAGAGTGGATTTTATGTTGGACAAAGATAACAATCCTTTTATCCTTGAAGTTAATACGTTACCCGGCATGACCACAACAAGCCTGATTCCAAAGATTGCGAAGTCTGTGGGTTTAAGCTTCAATGATCTTATAGAGGAGATGATCAGAGTTGCGATCTAAGAATAAAAAACGTAAATCAGTGTACCGGCGCGGAGAAAAAATGGCCAGGTTTTTTAAGCGGGGGACTATATTCTTCCTGATGATCATTTTTCTTTCTATAGCGTTTCTTGGAGTAAAATTGTTAACGCAAAAATTTTATGTCAGAGAGATTCTGGTGTTCGACAATAACCATCTTGACACAAAAGAAATTATAGCAAGTGCAAAAATACAAACCGGCGATTCTTTTTTTGACATTAACCTTAATGAAATTGACAAAAGGCTAAAACAGAATACATGGATTAAAAAAGTGACTTTGAGAAAGCAATTCCCAAATACCCTGATTGTCAAAGTCCAGGAAGCAGTTCCCAAGGCACTATTGAGCAGAAAAAAGCGACTTTATCTAGTTGATGAAGACGGCAAAATCCTGGAGAGAATCAAAGGTGAAACTACACATTTTCTCCCGCTAATTAAAGATATAAGCCCTAAAAACGAGAAAGGAATGTCAGAAGCGATAAAAATGGTTGAAGTTTTATCCAGGAAAAAGTTTATTGCTAACAAAGAGTCTGTTGAAATCGGCATTGAATCATACGGGCTTACGTTGCGCATAGATGGTGAGCTCATCAAAGTAGGGTATGGGAACTATTCTGCTAAATTTGACAGATGGATAGAACTTGAGCCGGAGATCAGGCGAAAAGGTCTGCCTATTAAATATGTAGACCTCAGATTTAAAGACTCTGTGATAGTTAAACCATTAAAGCCGGTACGTGGAGAGACATCTTAATTATGAATTTTGGATTTATAAAAGATGTGTCAATGAAGCATGACAGACTGATAGCAGGCCTTGATATAGGTTCAACAAAAGTGTGCGCTGTAGTGGGTGAGCTGAGTTCAGGTAGAACATCAGGTGAAGAAGATTTTGCCCTGACTGTAAATTCTGTCAGTGCAACATTAGAGGTTCCTCTATTTAAAAAATTAAATAATGGCGGTATAAACATTATTGGTCTTGGCGTGGCCCCTTCTACTGGAATGAAAAGAGGTGATGTGTCAAGTATAGAACACACAGTGGAGTCGATTAAAAAGGCTGTAGGGGAAGCGGAGATAATGGCCGGCGTTGAGATAAAGGCTGTACATTTGAGTATTACAGGAAGACATGTGGATTTTCTTTCAAGCCATGGAGTTATAGCTGTCAAAGACAGAGAAATAGGGCAGAAAGAAGTGGATAGCGTTATAGAGGCGGCAAAAGCGGTAGCAATCCCGTTTGACAGGGAAATGTTGCATGTAATACCTGTTGGATTCAGTGTCAATGGACAAAATGAAATTACTGATCCGCGCGGAATGGCCGGGGTAAGGCTCGAAACAAATGTAAGGATCATTACAGGTGCTTCAACATCAGTTCAGAACCTGGTTAAGAGCTGCCGTAAGGTAGGTATTGAGGTGATTGATGTTGTATTTCAGCCACTTGCATCAGCTGACGCGGTCTTGACAGATGATGAGAAAAATCTTGGAGTTGCCATCGTTGATATAGGAGGCGGGACAACTGATATTGCTGTTTTTCATGAAGGAAATATCTGCCACTCTGCTGTACTGGCCATAGGGGGTAATAATTTTACAAATGATCTTGCGATAGGTTTAAGAATTCCTACGCTTGAAGCTGAGGATATAAAGACAAAGTATGGCTGTTCGATGCTCTCGATGATCAGGGAAGACGAGTATATAGAGAACAGGCGTAATGGCGGTAAGTTGTCAAGCAGGATTCCGAGGCGGTATATCGTTGAAATACTGCAGCCGCGTGCGGAAGAACTGCTTGGGTTGGTCAAAGATGAGATTACAGAAAATGGTTTTCACAAGAATTTAAATTCAGGTGTGGTTCTCACAGGAGGAGCTGTATTAATGGAAGGCATGGATGCCATGGCCGAGAATATTCTGGAACTTCCAGTCAGGATAGGAAATCCTGCTGTATCGAGGGGGATTAAGGATGATATATCTAACCCTGCTTATGCCTCTGCAGTTGGATTAGTCATATACGGAGCTAAAGAAATAATCGAAACAGTAGAACTAAATAATGGGAGCATGATAACCGGGATGAAGACAAGGATGAAGGACTGGTTTGGCAGTGCGTTTGGTCTGTTTTAATAATGTTAAATATTTTAAAAAATCAGAATAAATATATTTAAAAGGAGGTCTATATGCAAATATTTGAAATGGAAGAAATGCAGAACCAGGCAGCAAAGATCAAGATAGTCGGAGTTGGGGGTGGAGGAAGCAATGCGGTGAACAGCATGATAGCTTCGAGTTTGGAAGGGGTTGAATTTATAGCTATTAATACAGATGCCCAGGCACTGGAGACTTCCCTGGCTCACCAGCGGCTGCAGATAGGCAACTCATTAACTAAAGGTCTGGGAGCCGGAGCAAATCCTGAAATCGGGAGGCAGGCAGCGATTGACGACAGGGACTTGATTGAAGATGCTCTGAAGGGTGCGGACATGGTTTTTATAACAGGCGGCATGGGCGGTGGCACCGGAACAGGGGCGTCATCTATAGTCGCAGAGACAGCGAAAGAACTGGGGATATTAACAACAGCTGTAGTAACGAGACCGTTCATGTTTGAAGGCAATAAAAGATCAAGAAATGCTGAACAGGGTATAAAGGAACTAAGAAAGCATGTCGATGCAATTATCATTATTCATAACAACAGGTTGCTGGAAATTACTGAAAAAAATACTCCATGGCTTCAGGCCTTGAATCTTGCGAACGATATTCTGAGACAGGCGGTAAAAGGAATATCTGATTTAATACTCGTTCCCGGATTGATAAATCAGGATTTTGCGGATATAAAAACGATCTTGTCAGACAGCGGGAAGGCACTTATGGGTATAGGAGATGCAGAAGGTGAAAACAGAGCTGTAACAGCTGCCAAGATGGCAATCAAAAGCCCCCTGTTGGAGGAGACCTCCATTGATGGTGCCAAAGGTGTGTTGATCAACATCACTGGAGGTTCCTCCCTTTCCTTTCATGAGGTTCATGAGGCAGCCAGCCTTGTCAGGGAAGCTGCTGACGACGATGCTGAAATAATATTCGGTTCTGTAATAGATCCTGACCTTGACGACAAAATAATTGTTACCGTAATCGCAACAGGCTTTGAAGAGAAACCACGTGCGGTTATGCCTTCATACGATAAGTGGAGGCCTTCAAGAGATGTTACTACCCTTAAAGGGTCGAGCAGGGTATTAGCAAAGGATATGCTAACAGATGACAATGAAATCTATCTTGATGTCCCTACATTTATGCGTAGAAAAGGTCTAAAAGAAAACAAGAGAGTAAAGACGGGTTAATAAAGATAGATAATGCGTTTTACAAACATCTTTATTCCAACATTACGTGAAGTTCCTGCCGAGGCTGAGGCCATAAGTCACATATTAATGCTTCGTGCGGGGTTCGTACGACAGCTAGCTTCCGGTCTCTATATATATCTGCCTCTTGCCATGCGGGTTATTGAAAAGATAAACAGGATTATCAGAGAAGAAATGGATGCGATCGGTGCTCAGGAAATATCTATGCCCGCACTTCATCCCGCAGACATATGGCAGCAAACCGGCAGGTGGGCTGAGATAGGGGATGAAATGTTCAGGCTGAAAGACAGGGGCAGCAGGGACATGTGTCTTGGAATGACCCACGAAGAGATAATTACATGGCTTGCTTCAATCGAAATTCGTTCATACAGAGATCTTCCGCAGATCTGGTATCAGATACAGAGCAAATTCAGAGACGAGGCACGGCCCAAAAGCGGCATACTAAGAACCCGTGAATTTATCATGAAAGACAGTTACAGTTTTGATAAGGATGGAGATGGGCTTGAAGAAAGTTATCAGAAGCACGCTGATGCATATCAAAGAATTTTCAAAAGATGCGGACTCAAGTTTTACAAGGTGGACAGCGACCCGGGTATGATGGGCGGCGCTACTGCGCATGAGTTTATGGCGCCTAGTCCTGCAGGAGAGGACACAATCGTACTCTGCAGTAAATGCGGATATGCTGCTAATGTTGAACTTGCTCTCTCAAAATCCGGTGATTCCTGTTCAAAATGCGGTGCTGAATTAACGGAAGAACATGTAATCGAAATAGGAAATATTTTTAAACTTGGAAGCAAGTATTCTGAACCGTTAAAGGCTATGTACCTTGATGAAAACGGCAAAGAGATTCCTGTAATAATGGGCAGCTATGGCATCGGCCCTGCAAGGATTGCAGCAGCGGCTGTTGAACAGAATCATGATAAAGATGGAATGATATGGCCAGCGAGCATCGCACCATTTGATGTGGAAGTGGTTCCACTGGCAATTGATGATAAAGAGGTTTCGAGTACTTCGGAACATATTTATGAGCAGTTGAATTCGTCAGGGATCAGGGTTCTTATTGATGACAGAGATGAAAGGCCTGGCGTAAAATTTAAAGATGCTGATCTGATCGGGATTCCATGGCAGATAGTTGTCGGGAAAAAAGGCCTGAAGGATGGAGTCGTTGAACTTAAATCAAGAATGACAAAAGAAATCGAGAAACTTTCTCCATCGGATGTAGTGGAGCGGTTAAAGGGCGTTTATGCCAAAACTGTGTAATCTTCAACTTTGA
>CAZVHL010000004.1:0-28779 GCA_964626925.1 uncultured Nitrospiraceae bacterium | reverse complement strand
AGACATTAAAAAGAAACAGAAAGCTGAGAAAAAAGATTGGAGAAATTCAAAGTCAGCTTAATTTGTAAAATGTGCAGACACGACCCCACCCATTGGTTTCCACCTTTAAAGACAAGTTGGTAAAATATCAAACCAATTTAATAACCAATGGATACTATTTGAATAAATCTCATTTAAATAAGATACGGCATCTTAATATTAAATCAGCACAGGTTACATTTGACGGGAACGAATATGTGCACAACAAAATCAGAATGCATTTAAACAGACTAGGAAGTTATAAAAAAATATTTAACAATATTAGAAACCTCACTGATGAAATCGATATTTTTGCTAGAGTTAATGTAACTATTAATTCATTAAATTCAATTCGAGAATTATTAGATGACTTACAAAAAATTAAAAATAAAATTAAACAAGTTATCATAACTCCTGTTATGGAAACCTTATCAATGTCACAATGCTCATGCGCATTTTTACTTGAAGGACATATTGAAAGTTTCTTGAAATTAAATTCTATAATTATGGAATATGGCTTAGAGCCTATATTTCCTGTTCAAGGGACATGTTTAGATTATTTTGATAACATCTTTAGCATATCTTCAAACGGAAAACTATTTACCTGCCCCTGTTTAGTAAGTAAAGATACATTTTCTATTGGATCAATACATGAAGGCACATTTAATACAAGTTATCCATCATACATATTGGCTGAACGTTGGGATTCTTGTTATGATTGTGAGTACCTATTCCTATGTTCAGGTGGGTGTAGATATCGTGCTATAAAAGAATCTGGAAAATGGGGTCAGGCTTAAAAATTGAGAGTAGTTATTTTTTGTTTGATGTCAGTAACCTCTGTGTGTTAATTTAATTGTCAATATCCTTAGAGAATGAGGTTGTGGCAATTTCTTATCAAAACAAGTCTGTAATTTTGTTAAAAATTTAAAAGAAAGGAGGGATTATGAAAAAATGGGGGATATTTATTATATGCTGGTTGTCAATTAATTTTTTAATAATAGAAATTGGTCAATCGGCAACTCTTGACGTATGTGAAAGTCAATGTACTTACCCAACAATTCAATCTGCCGTTAATGCAGCTACTGATGGTGACACTATAATTGTAAGCGGTTTAATCCTGGAAAATGACATAATGATTACTAAGGGAGGCACACTAACAATCGAAGGCTCTACAACTGATCCTGCAGATACAGTAATTGATGCGTGTTTAGATGGTATGGTTGATACAACAAGCCCTTGTGATATATTAAATCCTTGTGCGACTGGAGGAGTCTGTGTTGATGGCACATGTAAAGAATGCTCAACTCAGCCGGATTTTTGTGAAGCAGGACAAACCAAAAATTTTGTTCAATGTATCAAAGATACTTTAAATGGTGACTATTGCCGAAAGAGAAATGGAGATGGGTATAAAGTCGATTGTACTTATGATGATCTGAATACATGGCTTGATTGTCCTGGTGAGGACTTTTGTACAGATTATCGCCACAGTCGGGTCTTTTTTATTGACCCTCAGGGTCAGGATTCTGATCTTGATTTGACTATAAAAAACCTTACCATCATAAATGGGAAAACACCTGAAATTGGTTATCCTTATCCTACTCCTTACGTTGAAATCGGGACTGGTACCGGAAAATATATATTTGTTGATACCTTGAGACACCAGGGAGGTGGAATCTTTGCAGATAACATTAGCGGGAATCAAATGATTTTGCGGTTGGAAAATAATGAGATCGCATATAACCAATCATTAGGAAAATATGCCGATGGCGGCGGAGTTGTTATAGCGAATGATAAAAATAGTGTTGAAGCTCATTTAATAGGTAATAAAATCTATGGGAATTTTGCTGAATGGGATTCAGGAGGAGTCCTCTTCCGTGCAGAGATGTATTGGAACAAAGTACCGGTTTTTGATATTTACATGCATGATAATGAGGTCTACAATAACTCTCATCTAAAAGATTTCTTCGGATCAGCTGTTAATGTGTGGCAGGATGGTGTGCCTAATTCACTGAGAGCAGAATTTAAGAACAATAATATTCATGATAATTTTGTTGCTGATTGCGACAGACTCGGTAATAATGACAGGCCGGCAGGGAACGCAGGAATAGGATTTAAGTTAGCAGGCTATAATGAGTTTTTAGATGGAACATATGACCCCGTGTTTAATCAGCCGGATATAACATTCACACATAACACGATTGAAAATAACTATGGAGCAGCAAGCTCTGGAGTTATAGTTATGTTATTCAATGACACAGTTGTTGATTTTAAATCTTATGGCAACAATATAAGCAATAACAGTGTTCGGTCTGATTGTCCCGTAGATAATCCGGAAGGTTCCCCTCGTTATACGGGAGGCGGAGTATACATTGGAGCAATGAATTTTCCTAAAACGTTTCCTATAGTTTCTCAGGATGTTTCTAAATTTCTGTTCATGAATGATCAAATATCTTCTAACAGCCTGAATGATATGTTATTTACTGGGAGTAACAGTGCTCTGAATACAGTTGAAATAAAATCAGACAATCCATCGAATCTGGGAACTAAGAGGAGATATTACAGAAATATGGATCAGCTTCAGGCCATTGGCACAAATGTTGAAACTGTAGATGGCTCCATGGATCTAAACGTAGATTCATTTTCAAACAATGATTTGTCTAATAGCTCTCTTTCATTTATTAATAGTGAATTGTCTTTGACGTCAGACTCGTTTACTGTTATATGGGAAGGAGTATTAGATGGGTCTGGTTCTTCTCCTGACAATGACCGCACAACTGCACATATAAACGGCACTGGTACAGTCATCAAAGATGTAACACAATATGATAATTGTACTTTTGCTGCGCATGTCTCTGATGGTGATCCTGGCAGTGTTTCGGATCAAATGGGTATGAAAATATATTGTTTTGATCTTGAATCTGATGATCCTCCCCAGCAATATGCGCTTACTCATGTGTATGATATGAAGGATGTAACAGAGCAAAGTGGAGATGTGAGCGTAACAGTCTCTTGTTGGAACTGCACGGAATATGAAAGTGCATTGAATGTTATCCAAACGGATAACTCCGACTCAGATCAAGACGGTATACCTGATGATTACGAAATGATTTTTGGAGTTGATTTGGAACGTTACGGGGACTACGACGGTGACGGACTCTATGATTCCGATGAATACGCATTTCATAGTGACCCGACAAGAACGGATACGGATGCAAATACTATAATCGATTTAATAGAGTGGTGTTCAAATGCTGATAATCCAGTAAGAATTGTAAAGGCTGGTCAAGTTGTGAGTTATCACACCTCACTTCAAATTGCATACGACTCAGCAGCAAGTGCAGGAGATATAATCCAGAGCCTTGCAATAAATTTTTCTGGGAATCAAGATCTAAACGCAAATGATCAAAATAAATCTGTTTCATTTGAACCCGGATATGATTGTGATTATTCAAGCAATACCGGAGTGACAACTCTGAATTAGAGATAGCATTGTAAATAATCAGAATTATTCTCAATAATTATAAAATTGATAAGGAGAAAAAGGAGGAAGAAAATGAAAAAGCAAATCATTATTATTGTTGGAATTTTATTTATTTGGGCCAGCATTTGTGTGGCAGGTGACTTTAATGTAACGGGAAACCTTACTGTAACAGAAGATGTAAGCATTGGGACAACAAATGCCCCTTCTGAAACCCTGGATGTGTATGGGAACGTTTTAATTAGAGGAAATTCTTTAATTGGTAACGATACCGCCGGAGGTGATCTTAATTTACAATCAACTTCTGATGCCACAAAAGGCAGAATACTGTTCGGGGCATCGGCTTCTTATGACGAGGCAAACAAAGTGTTAAATATTGGAACAACAACTACTCCTAGCCCTGGTTATATGGTAAACATTGACACCACTAATACGACAAAAGCCAATGGCATTTTTGTAACAGGAACTGGAAAGCATTTAATATCAAGGTGGGAAAGTGAAAAGACAAATATATTTCAGTTTAGAACTTTTAACGACACCCTTACTACTGCTCCCCAATTCACAGCTACAAGAGGGCTAGGATCAATAGGTACTAAAAAAGGTGCAACTGATGGTGCGGTATTGTTTAATATTTTAGGTAGAGCCTGGGGGGCAGGCCAAGAGGGTACAGATTCTGCTGCTATTCAGTTTATATCAAAAGGTAATGGTTCAGGTGGAGCAGCTATCAGTGACGATAGTCCTGGCGAGATTAGTTTCAGAACAGTTCCAGATGGTTCAGGGGGATATGACGCAACAGTAGAAAGAATGAGAATAGATTCAGAAGGTAATGTAGGCATTGGAACAACAAATCCTGGAGAAAAATTGGATGTCAACGGATCTGTTAAAGCTACAGGCTATAAATCAAGTGATGGTTCTGATGGTATAACTAAAGAAATTGCTTTAACAGGAGGGAATGGGTCACCCTGCGATCTTACAGTTAAAAATGGATTAATAACTGCTACTGATTGTCAATAAAGAAGTTCTCTTTCATATAGCAATCTCTGGGGTCATCTCTGGGGTCACCCATTTGTCATTGATGCACAATTAAAGCTTGAAAAGTGTTTACATTCTTTGTATGCGCATTTAGTGTTCAGGACAAGTAATAGTTTGTGGGCGGTGTCGTGGGCGGTGTCGTGGGCGGTGTCGTGGGCGGTGTCGTGGGCGGTGTCGCGTCTACGCTCTTCAGAAGAATTTGTAATGCGTAAACGCAACATCGCTCAAAGACTTCTGGATTGTCCGGTCAAGCCGGACAATGACAAAAGCTGACTTTATACACATACACTAACTAACTTCTGTTCTTTTTTTCCTCATATTTACAAGATACTTCAGCTCTTCACTCTTCATGAGATGCATAATCAAAATGTACACCGCAACACATAACGCGATGACTCCGGCAAGGGTCGCCGATTTCTGAAATATGCCCGAACTTTCACTCCACATAAAAGCCTGTATGGTAAATAGTCCGATAATTCCCATTATTAAAGAAGCAACGAACATTTTAATAAACGATCGCGCAATCGCCCTGCCATCTACCCTGCCAAGCTTTCTTCTGAGAAGAACAAACAGCACTGTAAAATTTACTGCAGACGCAATAGCATTGGCAAACGCAAGTCCGCCATGCCTCATCGGGCCCATAAGTAAAAAACTGAATATTATGTTTACTATTACCGAAATAACCGCAATTTTCACAGGAGTTTTAGTATCCTGCATCGAATAAAAAGTAGACGCAACAATCCGTACTCCCACAAAGGCCCAAAGCCCGGTAGAATAAAAAACAAGTGCATATGCCGTATCAGCAGTCGCCCTGGCTGAAAATTCTCCTCTTTGCAGAAGGACACTAATCAGAGGCTCAGCCAGAATTATCAATCCTGCCATGGCAGGCAGAGTCATGAAAAATAATATTCTGAGTGAAAACGAAAATGTACTGCGCAGAGCATCATAGTCCCCCTTTGCTGCATGCTCCGACAGTGACGGCAAGATAGCAGTTGCCATTGCTACCCCGAAAATCCCTATAGGCAGATGCACAAATCTCATCGAATAGTAAAGGTATGTTGCGGCGCCTCCAGCCAGAAATGACACAAAAATCGTACTGATGAAAATATTAATCTGAGCAACACCCATGCCGCCTATTGCAGGAAGCATTAAGCGAAGAATCTTTTTCAGTCCGGGATGAAATTTTGTGAAAACCGGTTTAACCAAAAACCCTTTTTTAACAAGATCCGGCAATTGAATCACAACCTGCAGCGCTCCTCCTATGGATACGGCCATACCTATTGCAACAAGAGGAACAACAAAGTGCGGTGCAACGAAAATAGCCGCCGTAATGATACTCAAGTTTAAAAATATGGGTGCCAGAGCGGGCACGAAAAAAGACTTCATAGCATTAAGTATCCCTTTGGCCAGAGCAGCAAGACTGATGAAAAAAAGAAACGGGAACATCACTCTCGTAAGTTTCACTGTAAGAGCAAATTTTTCAGGACTTTTTATAAAACCCGGTGCTATAACGGAGACAATATAAGGGGCAAGTAAAATTCCCAGAAAACAGACTACAGAAAGTACAGATAAAAAGAATGCAAGAGCTGAAGCAGCAAGCTTCTTTGCTTCAGCTTTACCCTCTACTGAAAGAGTTTCAGTGAAAACAGGTACAAACGCGGCAGACATGGAACCTTCGGCAAAAAGCTCTCTAAACAGGTTTGGAATGCGATAAGCAATGAAAAAAGCATCAGTAAATCCGCTGGCGCCGAATATCTTGGCCAGTAGTATGTCCCTCACAAATCCCAGCACCCTGCTGCCCGTAGTTGCCAGCGAAATCTGCCCCGCGGCTTTTGTCACATCCCTTTTGTCATCCATTGAAACTTGACTTTACTACATTCTAAATGTTAAAAAATTAATTGATTTTTCATTCTATTTAGGCAAAAATTCTAAAGCTATACGGAGGTATTACCTTGCCGGCAATAGTTGCACCGAAAAAAAGCAAATCAGCAATAAAGAGGGCCAGACAGGCTGAACTAAAAAAGGTTAAAAACCGGTCTGTAAAAAAACTGCTGAGTACGCTGACAAAGACAGTAGAGAAAGAAGTTGCAAACAAGAGTGGTGAGGGAGCATCTTCAGCGCTGCAAAAAGTTATTGCAGCTATTGACAAGGCTGCGCAGAAGGGTATTATACATAAAAATACTGCTTCCAGGAGAGTCGCAAGGCTCACAAAGCTTGTCAATTCATTGACCCCTTCTGAAGCAGCTTGATTATTAGAACCTCAATTGCAAGCTCAGGGCGGCCCGATGTCTTTACCATAAGATCCGCCTCATGCAATTTCCTGAAAATCTGATAAAAATCTTCCTCATCATAGTCGGGTAAATATTTCAGCATAGCCCTGAAGGTCTTTTCTCTCATCTTGACAGGCCGTTTCCCTTTGTTCAGCCATAGAGAATAGAACTGCCTGAAATGCCAGTTCAGAGTGCCTATAATAACCGGTGCCTCCATGGCATTACGTGCAAACATCGTGCTCAGAATTCTGAACGTACGGGTCTTCTGCCCGGTAATAAGCGAATCAAGCAGGTCAAAAGAACTGAATTCTCTCATCATGCTGGCACCTGCCATGACATCTTTGTCTGTAATTGTTTTCTTGCCTAATAGCGCCATCCTTTCAATTTCATTCATCAAAAGCCCTGGATCATACCCCACAAACTCCAATAAACAGTATATGGCATCATCAGTTAATTGTATTTCCTTCTCCGAAGCAATCCGCTTTATCCATAAAGGAATGTCTTTGTCCTTTATATTCAGTGAATATGTCTTCCAGTTGAAATTCCAGGTCGCCCTGGGCGCTTTTTTTGATAAAATCAACATACAGGTTGTATCAGAAGGATTGTTCAGATAGGAAGTCAGGTTCTTTTTTGCAGGCGCTGAAAAATTGTTATAATCTTTCAGCACAACAAGGCGTCTCTGTGCCATAAAAGGGAGGGTAGAAGCTGCGTCCAATACTTCCTGCACCTCCGAGGATGAATCAAAAACATCATAATTGAAATCTACAGGATTTGATGCTATAACTGTATCGATAAATCTTGAAATCGTATCCTCAAGAAAACTGCCCTCTTCACTCCAAATGTAATAAAGGGCCCCTGGCAAACCCCTCTCAACTTCCTTGAGAAGAACTTTATTTAGCATAATTCAGAATAATTCTGCTCACTATTTCTTTTGCGATCTCCTGGGCGGCTTTGTCTGTTGCCCTTTCCTTTTGAGCAACGCTCTGACTCACTGTCCCTGTAGATTGAAAAGTGATTTTAATAGGCGATTGCATGGCATGAAACTCTATTACATTTCCATTATCGATCACTTTAATATCTACCTTCATTATCAATTCCTGTTCCTTGATAGTATCGTCTACGGCGCCAACAGCTCCGAGCTGGAATGATGTTACAATCGCTTCAAGGGCAACCTCACCGCCCGTCAGCTTCACATCAATGCCCTGGTTTGTGAACTCACTCGAAAGACTGTTGTGAAGTCTTTCCTCGAGTCCAGGCTCATAAGTTTGATTTTGAACCGGTTTTATAGTTATGGAATTAAACGGCAGATAACTTGACCCTATCATTTTATACCCGCAGGAATACAGAACAGATGTGACGATCAAAAATAATAATGCGAGACTGATGAAGTTCAGATTTTTCAATTTAAAACCACTCATTTTATCACACCACCAAATTTACAAGCTTGCCTTTAACAACTATCACCTTTTTCGGAGTCTTATCTTTTATATGCTCCTGAATTTTAGGTTCTGAAAAAGCCTTTTCTTTTATTGCCTCGTCATCAAGTCCTGCCGGTATCATAACTTTACTTCTTACTTTTCCGTTTATCTGGATAACAAGTTCTATTTCATCTTCCCTTGTTACAGATTCATCCCATTCAGGCCATGTCTCTGAAAATATGCTTTTCTGATTACCGATCTCTTTCCATAGTTCTTCAGATATATGAGGGGCAAAAGGTGAAAGAAGAAGAATCACCTGTTGAACACTATATCTCGCAACAGTCGAGTCATCATTATCTACAGGATTAAATGCCAGCAGTTCATTGATAAGCTCCATCAAAGCTGCTATCGCTGTATTAAAGTGGTAATCACGTTCAATACTTCCGGTCACCTTTTTTACGGTTTGATGAGTTTTCCTTAGCAGTTTTGACGCTTGAGGAGAAAGTTGTGAGAACTCTTTTAACCCGCTACTTTCTTTTAAAATCAGCGTCTCATGGTTTTTGAAAACAAATGTCCATATTCGATTCAGAAACCTGTATGCTCCTTCCACTCCCTGGTCCGACCACTCCAGGTCTCTTTCAGGAGGTGCAGCAAACATACAGAATATCCTTACAGTATCGGTTCCATACCTGCCAACAAGAAAGTCAGGATCAACAACATTACCCTTTGACTTGGACATTTTTGCACCATCTTTAATAACCATACCCTGAGTAAGAAGGCTTTTAAAGGGCTCCCCAATACTGATAATTCCCAGGTCCCTTATGACTTTAGTAAAAAAACGTGAATAAAGAAGGTGCAGTACCGCATGTTCAATGCCACCGATATACTGATCAACCTGCATCCAGTAATCTGCTGCAGCCGGGCCGATCGGTTTATCATCAGCCTTCGAAGAGCAATATCTCAGGAAGTACCAGGAAGAATCGACAAAGGTGTCCATGGTATCAGTTTCCCTTCTGGCATCTGCACCGCATTCAGTGCATTTTGTTTCAACAAAATCTTTAAGATCCTCTAATGGCGACATACCTTTTTCAGCAACTGAAACATCCTGTGGCAATTTAACAGGAAGTGCATTTTCAGGCACAGGCACAATGCCGCAAGAAGGGCAATAAACTACAGGAATCGGTGTGCCCCAGTACCGCTGACGGGATATGCCCCAGTCCCTGAGTTTGTAGTTCACAACCTTTTTTCCGAGCCCCTGTTTCTCAATATAATCGGCGATTTTCTCTTTAGCCTCCTGACTCGAGAGTCCGGAATATTCCTCTGAATTTATAAGAACGCCATACTCCTCATCAGCAGATTCCAACTCTTGCGAACTTGTGAGCATACGATCCGGTGCGCTTTTTTTCGGTACGATCACAACCTTTATCGTAATATCATATTTCCTGGCAAACTCAAAGTCCCTCTGGTCATGCGCGGGAACCGCCATTACCGCCCCTGTGCCATATTCCATCAGGACGAAGTTCGCGACATAGACCGGAATTTTGTCCCCGGTCAATGGGTTTACGGCATAAACACCGATGAAGACCCCCTCTTTCTCTTCAGGGTCGTCCGAAAGCGCGTCTATTTGCTTCAACACCTTTTCATTTTTTACGAGTTCTGTCACGAGCGGATGTTTCTTTGCAATACTCATAAAGGTAGCGCCGTAGAGAGTATCCTGCCTGGTCGTAAATATCCTGATTGTTTTGTCCGAACCGTCTATCCTGAAATCAACCTCAACACCCTCGCTGCGGCCTATCCAGTTCCGCTGCATTGTAACGACCTTTTCAGGCCATCCATCCAGGGAATCCGCATCTTTCAGAAGTTCCTCTGCATATTCAGTAATCTTATAAAACCACTGTTCAAGCTCTTTCATAACTACTTTTGTATCACATCGCCAGCACTCCTCATTAATAACCTGTTCATTTGCCAGGACTGTTTCACAAGAGGGGCACCAGTTCACAGAAGAAGCCTTTTTATATGCAAGGCCACGTTCAAGCATCCTGAGAAAAAACCACTGGTTCCATCTGTAATAATCTGGATTGCATGTTGTAACCTCACGCTGCCAGTCGTATCCCAATCCGATCTTCTTCAACTGCTTCTTCATATAATCAATATTGTCATAAGTCCATTTTGAAGGATGAACACCATGTTTTATGGCGGCATTCTCAGCCGGAAGACCAAAGGCGTCCCAGCCCATTGGGTGCAACACATTGAAACCACACATTTTTTTATACCGGGCAATCACATCGCCTATAACGTAATTTCTCACATGTCCCATGTGAATCCTCCCGGAAGGGTATGGAAACATCTCAAGGCAGTAAAACTTTGGGAGTTTATTGTTTTCACTGACAGAAAACAGGCCTTCTTTTTCCCATTTCCTCTGCCAATGGATCTCGATATTTTGAGGTTTATACTTTTCTTCCAACCCAGACCTCACTAAAAAAATTAATTAATTATGCTATTAAAATGATGTATTGTATCATAATGAACAGGCCAAAATTATTCAAACTGTTTCTTAATTAACTATTGGATTTTAAATCTTATTAAGTGCTATACTACCACTTAATTTTGTCCGCTAGGAGAGTGTATTGACAGCCTTTTTTGCATTTGCAACCCGCTGGTTAAAGTTCATATATCGTCTTCGTATTTTCACTTTGACATTATTGACACTGTCGTTCTTTCTTGTAAGCATTCCGGTGGCTTCAGCACAGACCGGCCCTTTCATTAAATTAATCGAGATTAAGGGAAATAAAAAAATCAGTACGAGCACCATTCTCTCCAAGATAATAAGCAGGGAGGGAGAGATTTTTTCGAAAACTACTGTTCAGAATGATATCCGCAAATTATACAGTATCGGATATTTTGATGACATCAAAGTTGAAATCGATTCATTTGAGGGCGGAGTTCATCTCATATTCAACTTTATTGAAAAACCGAGTATAACCAGTTTAGATTTTCAGGGGAATAAGGAATTTGAAACTAACGACCTGAAAGAAAAAATTACCATTACAGCAGGCGCTATTGCCAATCTTTCCCTAATTACCGATAATGCCCAGCAAATTATTTCATTTTATCAATCAGAGGGATACTGGCTTGTTAAAGTGGTTCCGATAATAAGAGAAATTTCTGAAGACGCGGTTGCACTTACATACCAGGTAGATGAGGGACCCAAAGTTAAAATCAAAAAAGTAACGATTGAGGGCAATAACGCCATTTCGGACAGGAAGATCAAAAAAGTCATGCAAACAAGAAAATGGTGGTGGTTTTCGTTCATAACCGGATCAGGAGTCTACAGGAAAGAATTAATCAGGGCAGATATAGAAAAGATAAGGGAGTTATATCACAGTCAAGGCTATATCTACGTTACTATCTCTGAACCGGAAATCACACTAAGTCCTGACAGGAAAAAACTTTTTCTTTCTTTAACCATATCTGATGGAGACCAGTACAATGTCGGCAACCTTGATATAGACAGGAACACTGTGTTCTCCAAACCCGAATTATTTGAACAGATGAGCCTGAAATCCGGTCAGATATTTAATAGAACTCTGCTGAGAAAAGATATAGACAAAATCATAGACCTCTATATGGAAAAGGGCTATGCCCGCGCTGATATTAATCCATTGATCAAAGTCAATGCAGAGGAAAAGACTGCGGACATACTGCTTTCGGTGACAGAAGGGAACATTTTCAGGATTGGCAGAATCGATATTTCGGGTAACACAAAAACTCGCGACAAGGTTATCAGAAGAGAAATGAGGCTGGATGAAGGCAATATTTTCAACAAAAAACTTCTGAAGAGAAGTTACCAGAGAATAAACAACCTCAATTATTTCGAGAATGTGGATGTTAAACCAACTATCCGCACTGAGGACCAACTCGTTGACATAGATATTGATGTTAAAGAAAAATTGACCGGCATGCTCAGTATTGGAGGTGGATACAGCTCTATAGACAGGTTTATGGTCATGGGTGAAATCACCCAGACAAATTTATTTGGAAGAGGTCTCTACCTTAAACTGAGAGCAGACTTAAGCTCAAGAAGAACAAATTATAACCTGTCCCTTCGGGACCCGTGGTTTATGGACAAACCATTGTCTGTTACTTTCAGTGTATATAATGAAGAAATCGAATATCTGGAATATGACAAAAGGGCGACCGGAGGCTCAATAGGCGTTGGTAAAGAATTATACGAATATGTAGGGCTTAACATTACATATAATATCGAACAGGCTGATATCATTAATGTATCATCCGGTGCCTCATCAATTATCAAAGATCAGGAAGGAGAAAAGCTGACCAGCAGCATAAGCCCTTCGATCTGGAGAGATACCCGTAACAATTTCATGGACCCTACCAGCGGTTCAAAAAATTCACTGCATTTCACTGTAGCGGGGCTCGGGGGAGATAACTTTTACTGGAAATCTCTTGCTGATTCTTTGTGGTACTTCCCGGTTTTCTGGGATGTAACATTCAGTGCGCGTGGTAGATTGGGTTATGCCACCGGCTATAAAGGAGAGAAACTGCCACTTTACGAGAGGTTTTATGTGGGCGGCATTAATACCATCAGGGGACTGGGTTTTGGAGAGGGTGGACCAAGAGATGACATAGGAGAAAAAATCGGCGGCAACTGGGAAGCAATTGCAAATGCAGAGTTAATCTTCCCACTCATTGACGATATAAAGCTCAAGGGAGTTCTGTTTTATGACTACGGTGGTGCCTTTGACGAAGATCAGGAGTTCTCTTCTTCCTTCTTGAGAAAAACAACAGGATTTGGTGTAAGATGGATGTCCCCATTTGGACCGATAAGACTTGAGTGGGGATTTAATCTAGATCCTAAATTTGATGAAGGTGACAATAAAATTGAATTCTCGATGGGAGGAGTTTTTTAATATATTCTCATTGTAAATTAAAAATCAGGGAGGTCTTATGAAAAAATTATTGATCATTGCAATTATCACATTATTCGCTTTTGGCGCAGGAGCAGAAGCAGCCGAGATGAAAATCGGCTATGTTGATCTTAACAAAGCATTGAACCAATCCACTAAAGGAGAAAAAGCGATAAAAATCCTGGAAGACATGGTTAAGTCGAAACAGACTGTTATTATTGAAAAGGAAAAAGAGATTAAGAAGATTGACGAAGAGATAGCCAAGCAGGCTTCAATCCTTAATCCAGATGCCATAAAGGAAAAACAGGCAAATCGTGAAAAATTAATGAGAGATTATCAGAGGATGGTAAAGGACTCTCAGGATGATGTGCAAAAGAAGAGAAATGATTTTATGGAGAATATAGTGAATGACTTGAGAAAAGCTGTTGCTGTTATCGGTAAGGAAGAAGGTTATACGATAATTTTTGAAAGGGTAGCCAGCGGAATACTTTACATACCCGAAGATAAAGACCTGACAGATAAATTGATCAAGAAATTTAACGATGCATCCAAATAGTGTCTATCCCAAAACCATGACTTGTATCTTCTGTCATTCCCCGACCTGCCTGACGGCAGTCAGGTTTAATCAGGGAATCCAGTTTTTTTAAAGACTTATGGATTTACAAACAAACACTAATTAACTATGAAACTAAAAGATTTAGCCACTCTTATTGGCGGTGAAATATCCGGTAATCCTGATAAAGAAATAACAGGTGTATCGGGCTTTGATGAGGCTAAGGAAGGTGATATTACATTCATTAGCAGTCGAAAAAATATCGAGAAAATCTTCAGCACACAGGCTTCAGCTGTCATTTTAAAAGAAGAAATCAAGGCATCGATAATAAATGAACGCAATGTAAATATCAGTATGCTCGTTGTGAAGAACCCCCAGTTTTCATATGCAAAAGCCCTCGAAGTATTCTATGTTAAACCTTATACTCCTGCTGGTATAAGTGACCGGGCTATCATAGGGAATAATGTCACTTTAGGTGACGACCTCTCTATATATCCCCTTGCTCATATATGCAATAATGTTACATTGGGATCACGGGTCACAGTTTCTTCCGGAGCATACATTGGCGATGGTGTTTCTATAGACAATGACACATTTATATCCCCGAATGTAGTGATAGGAGAAAATACCGTAGTAGGAGCAAAAGTCATAATTAATCCCGGTGCGGTTATCGGCTCTGAAGGATTCGGGTTTGCCTTTGAAAATGGTGCCCACTACAAAATCCCTCAAACCGGTGGAGTAATAATAGAAGATAACGTGGAAATTGGTGCAAATGTTACTATTGACAAGGCAACGCTGGGAAATACTATCATAGGTAGCGGAACAAAAATCGACAATCTTGTTCAAATAGGCCACAACGTAAAAATCGGGAGAAATTGTATTATAGTATCTCAGGTCGGTATAAGCGGAAGTGTCGAAATTGGTGACGGAGTTGTACTCGCGGGGCAGGTTGGTGTCAGGGACCACGTAAAGATCGGCAACAGTGCGATGATTGGCGCGCAATCGGGTATTGGAAATGATATTCCTGAGGGGCAGATATATTCCGGCAGCCCGGCTATACCACACAAAACATGGCTAAGGGCACAAAGCATATTTTCTAAGCTGCCGGGTTATGTGAAACGGCTACAGGAAATCGAAAGAAAATTGCAGAAGGAGGATCAGTCAGATGTTGAATAACAATGAAATACGAAAATTACTACCACACAGATATCCCTTTCTCCTTGTTGACAGGATATTGGATATAGATCCCAAGGTCAAAGCAACTGGTCTCAAAAATGTAACTTTCAACGAACCTTTCTTTCAGGGTCACTTCCCTGACAACCCCATAATGCCCGGTGTTCTGATAGTCGAGGCAATGGCCCAGGTGTCCGGAATACTGGCGTTTAAATCGGGGGCAGAGGGTAATGCCGTATATTTTATGAGTATAGAAAAAGCAAAGTTCAGAAAGCCGGTTGTGCCTGGAGATCAGCTCCGTTTAGAAGTATCTATTCTTCAGCAACGAAACAAGGTATGGAAATTCTCAGGCCAGGCCTTTGTGAATGACAAAGTTGTAGCAGAGGCAGAATTTACAGCAATGGTATCAAAGGGTATGGAAGATGGCTAAACCTAAAATTCATAAAACTGCGATCATAGCATCAAATGCCAAATTTTCAGAGGGAGTGGAAATCGGCCCTTATTGCATAGTTGGAAAAAATGTGATACTTGGTAAAAATACAAAATTAGCCTCACATGTAGTTATTGAAGAGACTAAAACCGGCAGCAACTGTATTGTGCACCCTTTTACTTCAATAGGATTAGCGCCTCAGGACACTAGATACAAAGGTGAAAAAACCAAAGTAAAAATCGGCAACAACAATACTATCAGGGAATATATTACGATCCATCGTGCATCTGTAAGCGGTGATGGTGTTACTAAAGTTGGAAACAATAACTTTCTTATGGCTTACGTCCATATTGCACATGACTGCAATATCGGGAATAACGTAATAATGGCTAATTCAACAACCCTTGCAGGACATGTTGAAGTAGAGGACTTTGCTTTCATTGGGGGGCATGTTGCTGTCCATCAGTTTACGAGAATAGGCGCACATTCAATGATCGGCGGTTTCAGCGCTATTCCCCAGGATATTCCTCCATATACAACAGCTGCCGGTGAAAGAGCCAAGCTCTACGGATTAAACTCCATCGGTCTGAAACGACAGAATTTTGATGAAGCCACCATTAAGAATCTCAAGAAAGCATACAAAATATTATTTAGGAGCAAGCTGACTCTGAAAGATGCGATAAGCAAACTAAGTCGTGATATGGAACATTCCGATGAAATAAAATATCTCATCAGTTTTATTAAGAATAATAAAAGAGGATTATGTCGTTAAATGCATCCCATCGTGTCAACAGCTCAAAAAAATTGGGAATTATCGCCGGTATCGGAAGCCTGCCGCATGCTGTTGCAACTGAAGCTAAAAATGCCGGCTACGAAGTAATAGGAGTAGCCTTTCAACTCGGAGACGAATTTTCCGAATCTCCAACCAGCAATTCTCTTGAATCTGTTGCAGATGAATTTCATAAGATCAGTATAGGGAAATTTGGCAGTCTTATATCTTTGCTGAAAAAATTATCCGTACGCGATGCTGTCTTTGCTGGCAAAGTGCCAAAGAATCTTCTCTATAAAAACAAAAAAAAGATTATTCCTGACCTTAAGACACTCAAGATGCTGTTTTCTTTAAAAAACCGTTCAGACGATACTATAATGACACTGGTTGTTAAAGAACTTGAAAATAATGGAATAACGATTCACAAAACAACGGAATTTACCAAGAACCTTCTCGCACCTGAAGGTGTGTTGACAACCAGGAAACCGACGAAAAGTGATCTTGAAGATTTAGAATTCGGCTGGGAAATAGCCCGGAAAATGGGACATCTGGATATAGGACAGACTGTTGTTGTAAAGAATAAAGCTGTAATGGCTGTTGAAGCTATTGAAGGCACTGATGAGGCGATCAAGAGAGGGGGCCTGCTTGCAAACAAAGGTGCTGTAATAATAAAAGTTAGCAAGCCGCATCAGGACATGCGTTTTGATGTTCCTGCAGTAGGATTGGAAACACTTCACAGCATGAAAAGAGCGGACGCAAAAATGCTGGCGATTGAAGCAGGGAAATGCATCATTGTGGATAAAGAAAAATTCATTAATGAAGCCAATAAAGCCGGTATTACTGTAGTCGGTATTAAAAAATGATAAATGTAGCTGTTATAGGTGTTGGCTCAATCGGAGTTCATCACGCCAGAATTTTTGCTGATATCGAGGATGTCAAACTTGCAGGCATTGTTGATGTAGATACTGAAAAAGCTGGGGAAATTGCATTAAAGTACGGATGTAAAGCTTACAGCAATTACAGCGAGATCATCGATTCGGTTGATGCCGTAAGTATCGCTGCCCCAACAACCCTGCATCATGCAATTGGAATAGACTGCATTAATCACAATAAGCATATTCTGATCGAAAAACCTATAGCCTCTTCGATTGAACAGGCAGACGATTTAATTCGCAATGCTGATAAAAGAGGACTGGTGCTTCAGGTTGGCCACCTCGAAAGATTCAATTCAGCTGTCTCCCTGATCTGCAATATGGTTGAAAAACCGCAATTTATAGAGTCTCAGAGACTGTCTCCTTTTCTTGGAAGGGGCACTGACGTAGATGTAACACTTGACTTAATGATACATGACATAGATATAATATTAAGTTTGGTAAAATCTGATATTACCGATATCAGGGCAACGGGAGCTAAAGTCCTTACCAATAATCTGGATATTGCTCATGCCTGGATCGAGTTCGAAAACGGTTGTACAGCCGAGGCTGCAACAAGCAGGATCGCAAACGAAAAGGTCAGAAAGCTAAAAGTTTTTCAGCATAATTCTTTTCTTGACCTTGATTATCAAAACCAGGAAATTGCCTGTTATACAAAACTTAACGAAAAAGTAAAAAAGGAGCTTAAAAAGCCTGTGGAAAAAGAACCCCTTAAAGAGCAGCTTATTTCCTTTGTGGAGTGTATAAAAAATGGGGCAAAGCCTGTTGTATCAGGCCGTGAAGGCAAAGCGGCCCTGGAAGTAGCATTGAAAATTTCGAGGTTGGTAAACCATGGTCTTTCATTCTAATACAGACGTCATGACAGATATTGAACTGAATAAAAATATACCTATGCTGGATATCAAAGCTCAGCATGAGCCAATAAAAGATGATATAAGGGAAGCTATAAGAGAAATACTGGACAGTGGACGATTCATACTTGGTAAAAATGTAAAAAATCTCGAAGAAGAGATTGCGTCTTATATCAACACAAAAAAAGCTGTTGGCCTTGCCTCGGGTACTGATGCCTTATATCTCAGTCTTAGGGCACTGGACATTAAACAGGGAGATGAAGTAATCACATCACCTTTTTCTTTCATTGCCACTGCAGAATCGATAACCTATGTAGGTGGAACACCAGTGTTTGTTGACATAGATAGCAGCACGTTGAATATGGATATTTCAAAGCTTGAGGAAAAGATAACTCCCAAGACAAAAGCCATAATCGTTGTTCATTTGTTTGGACTGCCGACAGATATGAAAGAACTCATGGAAATTGCAAAGAAACATGATCTGAAAGTGATCGAAGACTGCGCACAGGCTTTTGGAGCATCTTATGGGAAAGAGCATGTAGGCAGTATAGGAGATTGCGGATGCTTTAGTTTTTATCCAAGCAAAAATCTGGGCGCTTACGGAGACGGTGGAATGATGACAACGAGTAATCCAGAAATTCACAAAAAGATCAGTCTTCTCCGAAACCACGGCACAGTTGAGCCTTACAAGCATGATTTTATCGGCTATAACAGCAGACTTGATGAAATTCAGGCAGCAATTCTCAGAATTAAATTAAAACATATAGATACTTATAACCGAAACAGGCAAAATATCGCAGATATATACTCATCAGTTCTGGGTGATTTAGTTACATGCCCCTCTGTTATGGATGACAGAACTCATGTTTTTCACCAGTATACAATCCGCTCATCAAAACGGGATGAAATCAGAAAAGCCCTTAAAGAAAAATCTGTCTCTTCTGTTGTATATTATCCTATAACGTTACATTGTCAGGAAGCATTTAAATTCCTGGGGTATAAATCCGGGGATTTCCCTGCAAGCGAAGCTGCGTCAAGAGAAGTGCTTTCACTTCCAATATATCCTGAACTCGCCCCTGAAACCGCAGAATTCATAGCCAATACCATTTCAGAAACAGTAAAAAATTTCTAAAAAAATTCACACTGCATAGCAGGTATCCCCAAAAAAAGTTTTGGGATACCTGCTATGAACCAAGAATATTTATAACTAATGTAAATTAAACAGAAAAATTAAGGCGGATTGGATTGCGGTTATTCAGAAACTTTTAAAACGTTACCCACATAAAGACGGCTACCACTCATATTATTTATTCGCTGAAGCTTTTTTGTATTAGTATTGAACTTTCTGGCAATGAGCCAGAGAGAGTCTCCCTTTCTTACTTTATATTTCCCATCAGACGGAATTTTCTCTTTTGAAACATAAACTCTGCTGGACGAACCTCCTCTAAGTGGAATCTTCAGTTTCTGCCCGGCACGAATAAAATGTCTTCTGCGGATATTATTTGCATTGACGATTTTCCGAACATTTGTACGGTATCTAAGTGCTATGAGAGACAGAGTTTCGCCCTTCTTGACACGATGGTATACATATGCATTTTCAGGAGGCGTCCATTTCGGTATTTCATTGAGTTTTGTCAATAATGTAAAACTTGAACCTAAAGGTACTCGAAGAGAATATGCCGATGGAGGCGTTACCTGGCGGCGAAGCTCTGGATTAATGTCTGATAATTCCCTGAAATCAATACCAAGTGCCTTTGCAACTGCTCTCAACTGAACCGGCTTCTCGATTTCGACCGTTTCATAAGAAAGCGGGGCATCCAGTTCTTCAAATGTAAACCCGAATTTGGCAGGATCTTTAAGTATATGGAGTGTGGCCAGAAACCTGGGAACATATTGTGCAGTTTCACGAGGAAGCTGTGTGTAGAGATCCCAGAAATTGTCCAGATAATTAATCCTCTGATTGCGAATTTTTCTAAGAACACGGCCCTCACCAGAGTTATATCCGGCAAGAACAGTTGTCCAGTCACCAAAAATCCGATGCAATTCTTTTAAATATGCGATAGCAGCAGCAGTTGCTTTGTCAGGGTCAAGTCTTTCATCAATCCACATATCCCTTTTTAATCCAAACTTATACCCTGTTGACGGAATAAATTGCCATAATCCCAGTGCGCGTGCCCGGGACAGTGCCCTTACTTTAAAACCGCTTTCGATCAAAGGCAGCCATGCCAGTTCTTCCGGCAGGCCTGCTTCATTCAGGGCAATTAAAATTCTCTCCATATATTTTCCAGAGCGTTTATATGATTCCATGAAAAATCTGCGCTCAGAGCCCTGAAATCTCTTAATGGCCTTTTCCACAAACTTATTCATTGTCAAAGGAATTTCATTGTGGTTACCATTTATAGCAGTGTATCTGGAAGCATAAATTTCCAGTATTCTCTTGGAAATAGTAAATCGTAAATCTTCTTTCTGCTGGATCAGCTCTGGATGATCCACAGAATGAACATCCAAAATGTAAGTATAAGCCTGGTCAAGCGTTGCAATCGCTTTTTCAAGATTACCTTCAGACCAATACTCCTGGGAGGCAGCAATGAAATCAAGTGCAGCATCCAGCAGGGCTTGTCCTTTTTCTTTATTCTTGATGGCTTCCTCTGCTGCAACCTTTTTACTCTCAGATTCCTTCAGTTCCCTGGAAACTATAGATTGACCCTCTACCATGACATCAGCTTCCATATTTTCTGTAACTTCACTTTCAACACTAACCGACGAAGCGATCTCCGAAAATTGATCGCTATCATTTTTGACCATCTGGGGAGCAGAAAGGCTGCATCCAAATAAAAGAACAGATGCCAGGAGCATTATTATTTTATTAGTAATCGAAATCATTCTGTTACTTTTTATTGCCTTGTTATTTCCCATCTGTTGCTATACATCATCATCGACATTTTCCTGCAATTACTTGAAGATTTTTCTTCCTTTAATAATATTAACGAAATGCACATATTCTATCCATTCTACATATATAGCCCTAAATATTCAAATAATAAGCGGTTTTCTCTTGAGCATTGTTAATCTCTGATAGAAATAACTATTTATTCATTGCAGCTGTATAATTTCTTTAAGCAGGAAATGGTTTTAATTCTGGATTAGTTATATATGTCTTTAGCACCTTATCAACTACTTACATCAGCAGGACTGTCAGAATTGCTATCATTGATATAAGCGTTTGCAAACTGCTCACATTCAGAGATATCTTCAACCGGCAATTCAGAAACAACATCAAATACTACAGTAAAGTGAAAAGTGCTTCCAGTCCCTTCTTCACTTTCAACCCAGATTTCTCCACCCATCATATGTACAAGCTTGTCAGAGATATTAAGTCCGATATGCATTTCACCGTATTCATTGGCATCAGGTGTATCCATTATCGAAGGAGCATCAAACAAACTGATGATTTTATCATTAGAAATCCCTACTCCAGTATCAGAAACAGAAACATGTAGGACTCTTGTATTTCTATCCTGACTATTTCCGGCATTCTGACGATCTATCCCGCAATTACTGCACTGAACGCTTACAATAATATTTCCTTTATCCGTAAATTTAATCGCATTACCAATCAGATTAATAAGAATCTGCGACAGACGTACTTTGTCACCACTTAAATGCAAAGGCACTTCAGGATCAATATTGTAGTTAAGGGAAAGACCTTTCTCATTAGCTCTTGGCGTCAAAGTCATAACTATATTTTCAAGAGTATGCATGATATTGATATCAGTAATGTTAAGATCAACATTCCCGGACTCTATTTTCAATACATCAATATAGGAATCGAATAGACTAAGGTTAGAATAAGCAAATTTTTTGATCGAATCGATATTGTTTCTATGTTTTTCTGTCAGGCCCGAGTCAAGTGTCATATTGATATACTCAATTATCGCAATTGTAGGAACTCGTGCCTCGCAGATCATATTTGAAAAAAGTTTTCTTATTGCACGGTTAGAAGTATCGGCTTCATCTATCGCGATTCTGAGATGTTCATTAGAAAGGTTCAAATCAATGAGTCGCTCTTCATCTGAATCTCTAAGTTCAGCTATTTCAAACAATGTTTTTTGCAACTGTTCATGCTGCTCTTCTATCTTCTTTTCTGCCATTTTGCGTTCAATAACTTCCTTATCCAGATTCGCATTTGCCTGATAGAGAGATGTAATGTAACCCGATTGCTGACGGTTAAAACGCCAGTAAACAAAACCCATACACAGACTTAGCAGTCCAGTAAAACCTAACAGGAATATCTGGGTATACCAAAACTTATTCCTGTCATTTGCCATCAACTGTTTTAGGTTGAGCTCCACATTACTCGTATGGTTAATTAATTCATCAAATACTGTGTCATAATATTGATCAATGTCAGTTCCTGGTCCTGAAATTATCCGTCTCTGGAATCTCTGCTTTGCAACATTCCTGAAAGTTGCCAAATGATTTTTTACTACTTCAATATCCCCCCGCATTTCATTGTTTTTTAGAGGAATATATATGCCTTGCTCATTTACCCCTCCATAAAGCATGGCCTGAGCATACCAGTCGGCTTTGTCCATTTGCTTCCAGATCTGATCCAAATCCTCATTCAAATCACCACTTAAGATTTCCTCCAGCCATAAATGAGCAGTTGTACTTTTTAATTTGATTTCCATCGAAGCATCTATGAGAGGCATATACATGTCGTGCATCACATTACTTCTATGAAATCCATACCATACAATACTCGTAACGATCAGGCTGACAAGTATTGTAACTGCATATATCCACCTTAAACTTGCTTTAAAATGGTTAATATCATTCATATCTGGTTTAAGTTTCAATCCCATTATTTAATTATTCCCTCAAACATAATGATTGCAGGTATCTCCACATATTTTCTATATCTTTATCGGATGTTACGGTGGCATACTTTAATACAGCTATTATTAGTATGAATTGTAACAGTCACCCTGCCCGGCAACCTAAATCACATAAAAAACAATGCAAATAAAGGTGAGGATGCTGACAGCACTGTTAATAAAAAACCTGCATTAAACTTCAGCCATGTCCCCTGAAATGTCAGCATCCTCTTCGATTATTGGCTTCTATAGTGAAGGGTCAGATCATTCAACAACTACATGCGCCTTCACCTTCTCATACGTCTTTTTACCCACACCATCTACCTTTTTCAGGTCAGCAATATCATCAAATCTCCCATTGTCCTGCCTGTAAGCAAAAATAGCTTCTGCTTTTTTCTTGCCTATCCCCGGAAGTGCCATTATTTCCTTGACCGTCGCAGTATTAATATTGATAATGCCGGACGCATCGTTTTTAACCTCTGACTGTACTGAGATTACACTGACGCCAAGGCAAAATGAGACTGCCAGAAGTACTACCAAAGCTTTACAAATACAAACACCTGTAATTCTTTTCATATTGTCCCCCTTTTAAAATATTTTAATGCTACAACTGATTAAGCCTATTTCTTTCATCCCCTCCTTTCATTAAATTTACACATTCATCGCATCCCATGCAGGCAATACATACTGAATGAGCTTCCCCATTCACATAATAAGAGTAGTTTTGGCGTTAGCAGTCTATCCGATCAGCTAATGAGAATAAGATCAGACCGGCTTGACAGCACAATAGCGCTACAGAAGGATTTTTTGCTTTCACTGCCATGCCCCTAAAAATGATATGAAATTATATCTAAAACTATTCTCAAAGTCAACATTGCCCGTTGATAAATTGATATGAGTTTCTATAGACTAAACAGAGCGAACAATATTCATTTCTACAGTAACGTTAACTTCATCGAAATGCATATTTCATTGTGAACGCACCAAATTTCTCAAAAGCATAGAACCTGATTTCCAAAACTTCAATTTATGCCCAAAAAAAATAAAAGAAAGTCAAAGAGCAGAAGTGTTAAGTGCCTTGAATTTGTTATCGTATATTTACTCATTGCGATAATACGTTTTCTCCCTTTGAGAATAGTTAAAATTATCAGTAATTTCCTGGGAGACCTGTTTTTTTATTTTTCATCAAAACGTCGAAATATTGCTATCGAAAATCTTCGTCATGCATTTAAAGATGCAAAAAGTGATCAGGAAATTCGGGATATTGCCCGTGAAAGTTGCAGATCGCTCGTTCTTACATATCTGGAAAACATGAAATACCGGCATCTGTTTACAGAGAATGATGCAACAAACAGCTTTCATCAAAAAACAGGGGATATGACTGAGTTATTCATGAAAGCAAAAAAGATACATGATGAATCAGGAGGCTGTATTGTCGTAACACCACATATAGGAAATTGGGAAATTATACCTCACGTCTTTTCATTTATTGGTATGCCGATGGCAATTGTTGCAAGACCTCTGGATAACGAATATCTGGAGAAATTGATATATGCAGATCGAACGTCCAGTGGACAGATGCTGATTCCAAAAAGAAACGCCCTTTTCACTCTCCGGAAAACATTAAAAAATGGATTATCAATCGGAATGCTGCCGGATCAGAGTACTATGAAAGGCATATTAATAAATTTTTTCGGACGGCCGGCGACTACTACTCCTGTTCCGGCTATACTTGCAACCTCCTGTAAAAAGCCGATTGTGATTATCGCTTGCTGCCGAAAACAGGACAGTACACAATATGAAGGTTTTGTGAGCGATCCTATCTTCCCCGGGGAATATCACGATAAAAAAGCTGAAATTGTCAGAATCACAGAAGAGATGACACACCAGATGGAATCAATAATCAGAAAACATCCGGAACAATACCTCTGGACACACAACCGGTGGAAGACTTATAAGGGGAAGAAATCTGCATTTAGTTAATACGCCTGAACTGACTCACATTGAATTAACCTTTTCATTAATGATATTTTATCGTCATGTCAAGAAAGGTAATGATTAGTGCAGGTGAGGCCTCCGGAGAATTATACGGGGCAAAACTGAGCAGAGAACTTAAAAAAAAATGGCCGGATCTGAATATATTCGGTATCGGGGGCCCTCGAATGAGAGCAGAAGGAGTATCACTGATAGCCCCGATCTCAGACGTCCTGGGAATAGCAGAAGTATTCAGGCACCTTTTCAGGATCAGGCAAACGTATCAGAAGGCCAAAGAGTCCCTGATTAATAACAGGCCTGATATTCTGGTGCTTATTGATTACCCTGATTTTAATATCGCCCTTGCTAAAAAGGCCCGCGCTGCCGGTATTCCTATCCTTTACTATGTCAGTCCCCAGATATGGGCATGGCGTTCCGGAAGGGTGAAGAAGATCGCTTCAATTGTGAACAAAATGGCAGTGTTATTTCCGTTTGAAGTTGCCTACTATAAAAAAACCGGTCTTCCCTGTGAATTTGTTGGACATCCGATAACTGAATCTCTTGACCTTTCGATGACAAAGGAAGATATGAAAAAACATCTCGGACTTTTTCCTGACAGGAAAGTTGTCGCGCTTCTTCCTGGCAGCAGGCCGGATGAAATAAACAGACACTCATCAATCATTATTAGTGTGGCCGAAAAAATCCATAGTGAGTTTCCTGATATACAAATCGTGGTCCCTATGGCTTCAGGGACTGCTCTATCAGAAACACCGCCCGAATTTATAAAAATTCTGTATAATGCCACTTCTGAAGTTGTTGCGTGTTCTGAAGCTGCTGCAGTCGCGTCTGGTACAGCAACACTTGAAACAGCGCTTGCCGGAACACCAATGGTGGTTTTTTATAAGATATCACCACTTACTTTTTTTATGGGTAAAGTTTTGACAAACCTCAAATTTATTGCTCTTGTCAATATTCTATCAGGTCGGGAAGTCGTGCGGGAGCTGGTGCAGAAAGATGCAACTGCAGATAAAATTTATACTGAGCTGTCTAAAATTCTGCAGGATATGAGGTACAGAAACTTGATCATATCTGATCTCAATAAAATTCAGAACATGATGAAAGGCAAATCGCCGTCTTCCCGGGTAGCTGAAATTACAGGTGAAATAGCAGGATGGAATGATGCTGTTACTGTATAATTTACTCTCAGCTATAGCGATAGTTTTATACTCACCATGGATATTCTTTAAAAAAGGACCTGAAGACAGGACGACTTTCATTAAAGAACGTTACGGGCTAGCTAAATATGAGAAGACAGACATATGGATGCATGCTGTGTCTGTTGGTGAAGTCCTAGCCAGTCTGCCATTTCTGAAAGCACTGAAAAAAAACTTTCCGTCAAAAAAAATTGTTCTCTCCACAACAACTTATACCGGGCAGAAAATTGCCAGGGATAGATTCCCTGAGGCTGATAGAATCATGTATACCCCTGTTGATGCGATATTTTGCACCAGACGCGTTGTAAGTTTATTGAACCCAGAAATTTTTATTACGGTTGAAACTGAGCTATGGCCTGCTCTTTTCCAGGCACTAAATAATCTTGATTCCAGAATTGTGATATTAAATGGCCGAATCTCAAATGCTTCATATCAAGGGTACAGGAAAATAATATTTTTCATGAAAAAACTTTTATCAATAGTTGACTATTTTTATATGCAGGATGATGGTGGCGCTGAACGAATTATACATCTGGGTGCGGACAGAAATAAAGTCGGAATCATGGGTAACTTTAAATTCGATATGGAGTTTGATCATTCAACATCTTTGAACTGGCTCTACCCCGCAAACAGCGATATACTGCTTGCTGCAAGTACACACAAAGGGGAGGAAGAAATAATTCTTGATGCGTACACGATCATCAAGAAAACCTTTGCTGAACTGAAACTTGTATTAGCACCGAGACATCCCGAAAGATTCGATGAAGTTGCAGAGCTTATCGGTAAAAAGGGGTATAGTTATATCAGGCGTTCCGAAATAATTCAGAGGCCAGAGATCAGTGTTCAGAAATCAGTTTCAGTGGATAAGGAACAAAAACCAACTGACAACAGAGCTCCTGATATTATTCTTCTTGATAGTGTAGGAGAACTTCCAGGTGTATTTGCTGATATTACCATAACATTCGTCGGGGGAAGTCTTGTGCCGATTGGAGGGCATAATATTTTTGAGCCTGCATACTGGTCAAAACCGATAATCTTCGGCCCTCATATGGATAATTTTCCTGTTGCAGCAGATTTTCTGAATTCAAATGCTGCCCTTGAGGTTAAAAGTTCCAAAAATATCTCTGATACAGTTATCGATTTACTGAATAATAATGATAAAGCAGTACAGATGGGCAAAAATGCAAAAAAAATTGTGGATAAAAATACAGGTGCTGTAAAAAAAGCGATTGAACTGGTGAGGAGTTACATTGGGACTGTTTAGCTTCATTTACAGACTGGGGGTTTCCTGTCATAAACTCATTTCAAAGCCACTCAAGCTACCCGTAAAAGTGATCAGCATAGGCAATATCACACTGGGAGGCACGGGCAAAACACCTGCTGTGATAAGTGTTGCAAAGGCAGCAAAAAACCGTGGACTCAGTCCCTGCATACTAACAAGAGGGTATAAGGCAAAATCAGGGGATACATCTTTTATCAGTAAAGGTGATGGTCCACTCATCAGCGCTGCTGACGCAGGGGACGAAGCCTATTTAATGGCAGAGATACTGAGAGGCATACCTGTTGTTAAAGGTAAAAACAGGTATGAAGCAGGTCTTCTGGCATTGAAAGAAAATCCAGCCCCTGTATTTATTCTTGATGACGGTTTCCAGCACTGGGGACTGCAAAGGGATATTGACATAGTCCTTATCGATGCAACCAACCCTTTTGGTAATAAAAAGCTTTTCCCAGAGGGGATTTTAAGAGAACCACTCACAGCTTTGAAGCGTGCTCATGTCATTATAATTACGAAATCTGATATCGCCCGAACTGAATCTATTGCGGCTATCTCACAAGAGGTCCGGGAAATTAATTCCGATGCTACTGTATTTACGGCTTTTCACAAGCCTGTTGAACTGGTAGATACAGCAGGCAATGCCACAGAATTAAAGTCGCTTGTGAACAAAAAGGTGTATGTCTTTACCGGAATCGCCAACACCATGTATTTTGAATCCATCCTAAGAACAAACGGAGCCCAGATAATAGACTCAAAAAAATTTCGGGACCATCATTCGTATACACAGAAAGATATTGATAAAATTAAATCTGACGCCATGGGGCTGGATATTATTACAACAGAAAAAGACATTGTAAAGTTAAAAGGATTGAATGTTCCACACAATGTCCAGGCTTTCAGGATTGAGTTCACTGTTGACAACGAATTTTATGAAAATATTTTCAGGAGGCTGCAATGATAAGACACATTAATGTCAAAACCAGATCCAGGACCGAATTTGTAGACATCACATCTGATGTACAGGCCATTGTTGATGATTCCGGAATAAAAAATGGAGTGTGCTATGTTTATGTTCCCCATACAACTGCAGGTGTAACGATCAACGAAGGCGCCGACCCTTCTGTTGTTAGAGATATTCAAACTGTTCTAAACAGGCTCATACCACACAAAGGTGACTATAAACATGCAGAGGGCAATTCGGACGCTCATATAAAAACCTCTCTTGTCGGCGCTTCCCAGACTGTAATTATTGATGGAAGGAAGCTACTATTAGGCACTTGGCAGGCAATCTTCTTCTGCGAATTTGATGGAGCCCGGAATAGAAAGGTCATGTTAAAACTCACTGAAAATTAATTTTATATTGAATCAGGGGCTTTGGGGACGTTCTTAATTACATAAACTAATTCCCCCCAAGTTAACAAAGTAAAGAACGTCCCCAAAGCCAAAGCCCCCTATGGACGAAACTTTATTGTTTTTACATCTTTTATTGGCTTGTAATGTTTATCATTTCCAGTTAGAATTGGCATCCCATAGGAAACTGCCGTAGCCCCTACTAATGCATCTGCTATTTCAACAGAGTGGCTTAA
>CAZVHL010000003.1:0-29745 GCA_964626925.1 uncultured Nitrospiraceae bacterium | reverse complement strand
TACCGTAAGAACTCTTCAAACATTCATCAACAGACGGTAATTCAGATAATTTCTTTCGGATAGACATCTGATTATTATTTAATTATGCCGTAAATACTTCTTCCTGTGTAAGCCAGGCCGCGTATTCGAGAGCCTGATGAATATCCTCTGCTTCAAGGTCAGGATAGTCAGCAAGTATCTCTTCAACAGTCGCACCATGAGCTATCTGACCGACAATAACGGAAACCGGAATGCGCATCCCTCTAATACATGCTCTGCCTCCCATGATCTTAGGATCAAATGTAATTTTGTTAAACATTTTCATGGCCGGTTCCTCCTTTAATATTCAAACAGCATATATGATTTTATCATATATTGTCACATTGGTACTGCTAAGCAGTGGGGTCGTATCTTTACTTGCGAGAGTTTTGCGTTTTTTCATCCAACAAGTAGAGGAGACACCCTTTTAATTTCCTGATTTATTGTAAAATAATCCTCAGCATTTTCACAGATAAAGATACGACCCTATTTATTAAATTTTCAATACCCCATTTAACTTTCCCAATTTGGCACGCAGTGCGTACCGAATTAACATGGACACATTACCATTTGCTTCTTTCAGTTGAGAATGAGAAAGCTCGCAAGTTTTATCTAAATGAGGCAGCGGAGGCTAACTGGAGCACTCGCCAATTAGAGTGGCAGATCAATCCCTTTTATGTATGGAGTAATATCGAGGTTGAACCTCGATATTACTAATGATTGGACAATTTCAAAGGCAGGTTCCTTATATTTTACTTATGAAATGCTACATACAGTGAAATTAGAATATTGAATGCGGATAGTTTTTCAAAAAACGCAAGAAACAAGACTTGACCCGCGTCCGAAAAGAGGCTTGCCTGTCCGGTAGGCAGGGATAGGGGAGATTTTTTAATTGTAACGGTAGATTAGATTTTTTCATTGTCAATATAATGCTGGTTTTATTCTGCTCGGCTTTGTCATTTTTTATTTTGTATCAGCCTTTTCCATCTTGTTGGCCAGGTGATTCCATTTGCAGGCGTGAAGTTCTTTAACCATCTTGTGAATTGAACCGTCATTAATAATTTTTATACGGTCTGATTCTTTTTCTATTCCATGAAACGAAAGCATTATGAAAAAGGCTTGATCAACATGTTTCTTTACAGGATTCATAACATCTTCCCGTCTTGAGTAATAAGGGTCTTCTCCTTCTGAGCATGGAGTTCCGAATACATTAAACTGTCTGCAGGCCATCGGTCTTAATTGATGTATTGAGCATGAACCTTTAATAAGGAATGGACAGGAATGATTTCGTTTGAAGCCCGCAAGCTGATTTTTCAGAATTGCACGGACAGTCCCTTTAATCTTTTCAGCAGCATACCACGCAATACCCTTTAACTCCAGCGGATATAAAGGAATATCCTTGTGGGTATGGCAGCAGGTTGAACAGCCCTCTCTGCATGCGAGATTTATGCCATTTTTTTCTTTAATTGAGATCGCTCCCGCAACTCCTTTATCAACTACGTAATATGAATCAATCAATAATTTAAGCCAGGGATGTTCCTTTTCATCATTCGGGAAATGAAGCCTTCTGGTTTTTCCAGATCCGGATTTATTTTGCTTTTTCTTTGACATATATTTGCAGTTTGATAATTTTACTGAATACGTTAATGCACAGATCAATGATACCTTATAGTTTAACTCAAGTTTATCTTTCATAAGAGAAACTTGTAAATCACAGTTTCAATATTGATGAGGCAGGCACTCCGTCAGAGCTTCTGTGATACAATAAATCTGCTATGAAAGTGATCGTTGCTATGAGCGGTGGTGTAGACTCTTCTGTTGCTGCTTACTTGCTTAAAAAACAGGGAGTTGAAGTCATTGGGCTCAGTTTTGAACTGTGGGACAGCAGGGACCTTGAAAGGTCGGATGTATGCTGCTCAGTCGAAACCATAGAAATCGCAAAAGCAGCAGCTGGTAAATTAGGCATCGAACATTACACAGTTGATGTAAGAGATGCTTTTTACAGTAACGTCATCGAAAACTTCTGCGCATCATATCTGCTGGGAACTACGCCTAATCCATGCATTTTATGCAACAAATATATCAAATTTAATTTTCTGCTTCAAAAGGCAAGGGAACTTGACGCTGATTTTGTCGCAACCGGACATTATGCAAGGGTAATACACAGTTTCGAATCTATAGAGCCATATCGTGATACGCCTAACTCTTACCCGGACCGCAATCTTTTACTAAAAGGGGTTGATAGCAGGAAAGATCAGTCATACGCGCTCTATGTCATAAAACAGGAGGAACTCGCCAAGACCCTATTCCCTCTTGGCAGCATGAATAAAAAAGAGACCCGCAAGATCGCTTTAGAGCTGGGACTTGCAAATGCTTTAAGACCGGAAAGTCAGGAAATATGTTTTGTTGGTAATGATAAATACGCAGATTTTGTAAAGGGCTTTTCTCCGGAGGCATTAAAACCCGGTCCTATTGTTGATACCGAAGGTAATAATATCGGAGAACACAGGGGAATAGCATTTTATACAATCGGACAGAGAAGAGGGCTTGGCATAGCTTCACTAAAGCCGCATTACGTTGTAAGTATAGATCTTCATAATAATACTGTTGTTGCCGGCACACAGGAAGATGCGATGAGAAAAAACTTTAAAGTCAGAGAATTAAACTGGATATCACAGGAAGGTCTTGCCGGGCCTATGAGAGCGGATGTCAGGATACGATCCATGATGGACCCAATGCCTTCAACTATCAGCCCTGACAATGGTGAAGATATCGCTGTTGAGTTTGATGTTCCCCAGTGGGCGCCAGCTCCAGGTCAGAGCGCGGTTTTTTATGATGGTGATATTGTCTTAGGCGGCGGAATTATAGAATAATATGGATTAAATAGGGCTCAAGGATTCCTCAACCCCTTGAATCCCTGCCTACCGGCAGGCAGGCTTGATTATAATCTAATGTTTACTTGATATTAAGACGTAAAAGATCCCGAAATCATGCCAGAATGACAGTTTTTCGCCAAATCTCAATTTTTTATTTAATTTTTTAACATTTCCATGTATACTGTATGTTGCCATGCCTAAGTACAGAATAGGATGTAGCGGATTCTTATATGAATCATGGAAGGGTGCCTTTTATCCTGAGGATCTTCCACATAAAAAATGGTTGTCTTTTTATATGCGAAAGTTCAACAGTGTTGAACTTAATGTCACTTTTTTCAGGCTGCTGAAAAAAGAGGCATTCGAACGGTGGTATAAAGAGACACCCCCGGATTTTACGTTCTGCCTTAAAGGCAGTCGTTTTATCTCCCATGTAAAAAAGTTGAAAGATGTTGAACTGCCCTTGGCGACTTTCTTTAATGCCACAGCACCTCTCCTTGAAAAACTTGATGTAATCCTCTGGCAGCTGCCTCCCAATCTGAAACTTAATATAAAGAACCTTGAGGATTTTGTGGCAAATCTGAAGAAATATAATGTTCGTCATGTATTTGAATTCAGACATAAGAGCTGGTTTTCAAAGAAGGTGATTAAACTGTTTTCTTCGGCGAATATTGCATTTTGCATGTCTGACTGGCCAGCTTTTATAAATGATCTGCCGGTAACAGCTAATTTTGTTTATATTCGCAGGCACGGTGAAGGCGGTAATTATTCTACAAACTATTCCACCGAAATGTTGAAGCAGGATGCTAAAAGAATAAAGGAATATCTGAAAATGGGCAAGGACGTATATTACTACTTCAATAATGATGCATTCGCATTTGCTCCTAAAAATGCGATTGAACTAAATGAGATATTGAAACGTATTATTCCCAAATCCTTGAAAGAGAAATTGGAACCAAAAGTTAAAAAACCTAAAAAAGTGAAGGTTGTAAAGAAGAAGGTCGTGAAGAAGAAGGTCGTGAAAAAGAAGGCTGTGAAGAAGAAGGTCGTGAAGAAGAAGGCCGTGAAGAAGAAGGTCGTGAAGAAGAAGGCCGTGAAGAAGAAGGCCGTGAAAACCTCCAGGAAAAAAAGATAAATTTCACCTGTCTCTGATCTGTTAATCTTTTTAATTCAAAAAATCATATATCATCACAGACATAACTAAAAAAACTTATTTATATGCGATGATCTTCGCCTTGTAACAGAATCATTGTTGCTGAATAATGGATAATAGAAGCTTACATAAGGCATGGCCGATTCTGAAGAGGCAGGTTAATGGGCTTGAACTGCCATGGCTCGAAAATATGCTGAATAAGTCCTCGAAGAAGAGGGAGCCGTTCAGGGTGCTGATCTCATGCATACTGAGTCTGCGGACTCAGGACAGGACTACAGGAGTGGCATCTGAAAGACTTTTTGCATTAGCTCCGGATCTAAAGGCAATGTCTGGACTTCCTGTCAGGAAAATCGAAAAAGCTATATATCCGGTTGGTTTTTACAGGGTAAAGGCGGTGAGGATTAAAGAGTTGTGCCGTGTGCTCATCAGACAGTATGATTCAAAAGTTCCCGACGATCTGAATGAGCTTCTAACACTTAAGGGCGTTGGAAGGAAAACCGCAAATCTAGTTATTACACTTGGATACAAAAAGCCTGGAATTTGTGTTGACACTCATGTCCACAGGATTACCAACCGCTGGGGTTATGTTGATACGAAAACACCGGAGCAGACAGAGTTTAAACTTAGAGGGAAGTTGCCTGCAAAGTACTGGATCGCGATAAATGGTCTACTTGTGGCATTTGGTCAGGGAATATGCAGGCCTGTTTCTCCGCTATGCAGCAAATGTAACATTAATAAATTCTGTAATAAAATCGGTGTTGAAAAGTTCAGATAATAAAATAACTGCCCTTGAATTCTTCAAGGTTATTTGTTAAATTTAGCTTGTATGGAGATAATAGTTGACTGACAATCGATTGAAATTATCAAAATCACAAAATGCATTTAGGTCGCTACTGATTTGTATGTTGTTCTGTCTGTTATTTGTTCTGATTTTTTCTGCATGTGCGACTACTCCCAGTCGTGAAGATCTTAATCAGTCTGAAGCCCATAATAAGCTGGGATTTGGATATCTGAGAAATGGACAGCTTAATGAGGCGTTTGTTGAATTTCAGAAAGCAATCAGGGTTAATCCTGAAAACAAAGAAGCTTTGAATTATCTTGGTTATCTAAGCTCTGAATTTAATAAACATGACGAAGCGATCTCTTATTACAATAGAGCAATATCTGTAGATCCTGAATATTCAGTTGCACAGAATAATCTTGGAGTGACGTATGCAAAGCTTGAGAACTGGAATGAAGCTGCTAAGTATTTTAACGCTGCTTTGAGCAATCCAACTTACGCTACTCCCGAGAGGGCGTATTCAAACCTGGGTTATGCATATTACATGATGCAGGATTACATGAAAGCAGAAGAGGCGCTGAAAGAAGCGCTTATACGAAATCCAGTATTGTATGGTTCAATGTATATTCTAGGTCTTGTTTATACAAAAACCAATGATGACAATATGGCGATTAAGGAGTTTAAAAGGGCGATTGGCATTATGCCTAACTATGTGGATGCTCACTGGGAGATAGCCAATGCTTATTTCAGGGAAGGAAAGCGGGCCAAGGCCTTGAAACATTTCGGGATGGTCATGGAAAAAGGCGAAGATACTGCGAAAATCAGAGAGGCATCCCGGCAGATAGAACTCCTTAAATATAATTACAAGTAAATGTCCCAACTGTCCATAGACACGCCAGGTCATGTTTTAAGAGAAGAAAGAAAAAAACAGGGAAAATCTCTCAAAGAAATCTCCAGAAAACTCAAAATCAATATTCAATATTTAACGGCGGTCGAGGATGACGATTATTCACTCCTTCCTGCGGAACTGTTCACAAAATCATATCTTCGCATGTATGCGGACATACTAGGGCTTGATAGCAATGACATATTAAGCTTATATGAATCCTGGAACAAAGCAGAAGAAATCCAGGAAAGTCCATCTAGATCGAAAGAAAAGTTTTATCTGAAATTGGAAGGGTTTTATATGAAGTGGCAAGAGTTTTATACGAAACTGAAAAATTATATTTTACCAAAAGTCTCTTTTAAGCCGGTGCTGCTGATTGTTGTGATTGTATTAGTTGTTTTGTCTGTAGCACTAATTATAGGAGACAGAGAAAAGATGTCCGAAACAAAAACAATAAATGAAATTCAAAAAACCGGAGTCATTGAAAAGAATAAAACAGAGGATAAAGAAGAGAAAAATATAACATCTGAGTCACTAGGCATAAGAGGCAAAGAAAAGATACCTGAACCTAAAACAATAAAGGGAGTTCAAGAAATCGAAGTCATTGAACATAATAAAAAAGAGAAAAAAGAAAAGAAAAAAACAGATGGAATGTCACTTGAAATATATGCTGCGGAACTAACATGGATATCAATAAGTATTGACGGAGGAAAAGCTGAAGAGAGAGTGCTCCGGGCAGGACAGACTGCTACTGTATCAGCTCTTAGTCGTTTCGCTATTAAAGTTGGCAATGCAGGCGGCACCAGGATGGTGCTTGATGGTAAGGACCTTGGAGTACTGGGGCCGTACGGAAAAGTTGTAGATATTGTTTTACCTTTGAATGGTTCTAAAATGTAACACTGGTGCTTTATGTGTAAAAACATTATTTCTTTTGGTTAAGAAATATTTTATAAATTATATGGAAACTGTTGACAAACTTTTCTTGCTGCTGTAACGTTTTGTTTGAAGTTTCTTGCACATTCCAATATATATTCACAAGAAAGGGAGGAGAAATTGAATGACTAAAGCAGGCCTAATTGATGTTGTAGCAGCAGGAGCTGAGATATCAAAATCTACAGCTGGAAAGGCTATCGATTCTTTTACAGAAGCAATCTCAGAGACACTGAAAAAAGGTGATAAAGTTTCACTTACCGGATTTGGGACGTTTACTGTTTCAGAGAGGAAAGCAAGAATAGGTCGTAACCCAAGAACCGGTGAATCTATTAATATACCTGCCTCAAAAAGTCCGAAATTTTCTGCCGGTAAAACCTTCAAAGAAGCTATAAAGTAACGTCTTTCAGTAAGAAATTTGCAAGCGTCTTATTGAAGTCGATTTTCCTGTTTTGGAATTGATATCGAGCACTATACAGGAAAGGACAGGATCATCTTTAGCTATTTCAAATCGTTGGGGCACTTGAGTCAGAAATTTTTCTATTATCTGTTCTTTTTTTACGCCAATAATAGAGTTCGCAGGTCCGGTCATGCCTACGTCTGTAAGAAAAGCTGTGCCTCCGGGCAAGATTTTCTCATCAGCAGTCTGAACGTGTGTATGGGTACCGATGACAGCACTTACCTGCCCGTCAAGGAACAGGCCGAATGCAGATTTTTCGGAAGTCGCTTCTGCATGAAAATCTACAATTATCACATTTGTTTGTTCCTTTAAAGCGGGCAGTTCTCTTTCTGCAGTCTTAAAAGGACAATCAAGAGGATTCATAAATACCCTGCCGGAAAGATTCAGAACAGCGATTTTTTCTCCAGAGGATGTGTTTAATACAATGTTTCCGGATCCGACAACGCCGTCTGGATAATTGGCAGGCCTTAACAGGCGATTTTCTTTTGGTATATATGAAACAGCTTCTTTTTTGTCCCAGATATGATTACCGGATGTCATTACATGCACACCCAGTGAAAGGATTTCTTCTCCAACAGATTTTGTTATCCCGAAGCCACCTGCAGCATTTTCCACGTTAGCGATAACGAAATCCACTTTAAATTTATTGACAAGACCAGGGAGTCCCTGTCTCAATGCTTTTCGACCGGGCTTGCCGACAATGTCGCCGATGAATAAAACTTTCATTTTGATATGTTATTACTTTGCGTATTCCACATATCTGGATTCTCTTATCACAGTAACTTTTATCTGCCCCGGATATGAGAGTTCGCTCTCTATTTTTTTAGCCAGATCTCTGGATATTTGCGCACATACCGCATCATCAACTTCTTTTGGTTTAACCATGATCCTTACTTCCCTGCCTGCCTGAATTGCGTATGATTTTTTAACGCCTTCTATCGAGGTTGCTAATTCTTCGAGCTTTTCAACACGCTTCACATAATCCTGAAGCGTCTCTTTTCTGGCGCCCGGTCTTGCAGCTGAAAGCGCATCAGCAGCAGCTACAAGAGATGCTTCAACGGTTGAAGGGTCTCCTTCACCATGATGCACCAGAATCGCGTTTACGATTTTGGCATTTTCTCCATGCTTTTTGGCTAGATCTCCCCCAATTGACTGATGTGATCCTTCCAATTCATGATCGACAGCTTTACCTATATCATGAAGAATGCCTGCCCTTTTTGCGAGTTTTGAATCGACTCTCAACTCACCTGCCATCATACTTGCAAGGTATGCGACCTCGATCGAATGCTGCAGAACATTCTGTCCATACGATGTCCTGTATTTCAGTCTGCCTATAAGTTTAATAAGTTCGGGGTGAATACCATGAATTCCTAAATCAAAAACCGCTTTTTCACCCTCCTCCTTTATTGTTGCTGCGATCTCTTTTTTAACTTTTTCAACAATTTCCTCAATCCGCGTGGGATGTATTCTTCCATCACTGATAAGGCGTTCAAGTGAAATTCTTCCGATCTCTCGTCTGACAGGATCAAAACAGGACAATAAAACTGTTTCAGGGGTATCATCGATAATGTATTCGACCCCGGTAGTTGCTTCCAGAGTCCTTACATTTCGGCCTTCTCTGCCAATTATCCTGCCTTTCATTTCATCATTCGGCAGGCTCACTGTTGAAACTGTATAATCACTTACAAATTCGCTTGCACAACGCTGCACAGCCAGTCCCAATATTTCTTTAGATTTTTGGTCTGCTGTCTCCATAGCATCGTCTTCCATGCGTTTTGCAAGTTTTGCTGCTTCAAACTTTGACTCTTCTTCAATTCTTTGAAAGAGTTCTTTCTTGGCTTCTTCAGAACTTAGATCTGAAATCTGTTCGAGCTTCTCTTTCTGTTTGTTCATTAAAGTTTCAAATTCCTGTTCCCTTTCCAGAAAGGATGTCTCCTTTCTGCTTAACTCCTTTTCTCTCCGGTTGAAGTTGTTTTCTTTCTTGTCGATCTGATCCAGCTTTCTGTCAAACATCTCTTCTCTGTTGCGCAGTCTTTTGTCAAGTTTGTTCAGTTCTGAACGGCGCTCTTTCATTTCCCTGTCTGATTCGGACTTTAACCGCAGGCTAATATCTTTGGCCTCGAGTTGCGCTTCTTTCCTTATTGTGGCAACCTCTTTTTTTGCGTCCTTAAGCAGGGTATGAGCTTCGCGTTCAACATCTTTGATTTTTTTACTTGCAGTGATTTTATAATACAAAGTTGACAAAATGAAGCCGCCAACGAGTGATGCAGCCAGAACAACATAGAGATTCACTGTGTTAATCATTGTCTGCTCCTCCTTTTAGATAACCGTTTCTTGTAAATTTTTTCATATCCCTTGTCTGAAGGGAAAAAGAAACTTCTGTTATTTGATAAATATTGTTGGTCTATATCATGTTCTTTATAGCTATGGGGATATTTGTAGCCGATACCGGAACCAAGCCTGGCCGCGCCTTTATAGCCAGTGCTTTTTAAATGGTCAGGAACCGGGGACAATCTGTTTTCCCTGACATCTGACAGAGCATTTTCTATTCCCATATATGATGCATTGCTTTTGGGCGCCATCGTGACATATAATGCTGCCTGCGCAAGCGGTATACGTCCTTCCGGCATACCTATTGATTCAACTGCATGAAGTGCTGCAACTGCTGTTTGCAGCGCTCTCGGGTCAGCATTTCCAACATCTTCTGAAGCGCATATTATTATTCTCCGTGCTATGAATAATGGATCTTCTCCTGCCTCGATCATCTTTGCCATCCAGTAAAGGACAGCATCCGGATCTCCACCCCGCATGCTTTTAATAAAGGCGGATATCGTATCGTAGTGAGCATCTTCGCTGTAATAAAGCGTTTTTTTCAGTAGGACATCTTTTGCCAGCTTTATATCAAACAGAGAACGTTCAGTGGCCTTTAATATAAAAACTCCCATCTCGAGGGTATTTAATGCCCTCCTTGCATCACCTTCTGATGAGGTTGCTATGAAGTCCAGGGCCTCAGGCACTAAATTAATTTTAAACTCACCGATGCCCCTTTCTTTATCTTTTAACGTCAGTTTAATCAGTATTTTGATCTCTGACTCGCTCAGAGGAAAGAACTGAAAGATCATTGATCTTGATGAAAGGGCTGGAATAATGGAGAAAAAAGGGTTTTGAGTAGAAGCTCCTATCAGTGTTACAATGCCGTTTTCAACATCTGGCAGTAGTGCATCCTGCTGAAGTTTATTGAATCTGTGAATTTCATCTATGAAAAGGATTGCCCTGCTTACATTTCTGGCATCCTTGAGGGCCTGCTTGATATCAGTTATTCCTGAAGTAACCGCATTTAATGAAATAAATAATGCATCTGTCTTTCCTGCTATTATGTGTGCAAGTGCGGTTTTTCCGGAGCCTGGAGGACCGTACAATATCAGGGATACAAGAGAGTCCCTTTCGATAGCTTCCCGTAATGGCTTCCCTTGACCAAGTATATGAGATTGTCCGATGAATTCATCCAGATTTCGGGGCTGCATTCTCCATGCAAGCGGTGCCCTTCTGTCTGATTTAAATAGTTCCATTGTGTATCCAGAGGGATAACCCACTGGCCTTTCAGACGCAGAGCGGTAATCTTGAATGGGCTTGTGACAGAGGAGATTTTATAAGGGTGGGCGGATTAGTTTCTTAAATATAGTTAAATCCATATGATTAATCTCATATTAATACCTTCCGGAAACGAAAGATATTAAAAATTTTTCGGTTAACTGAGATTTGATCGTTATATTTAAAATAATCCATACCCATAAAATCTAAACTGTTAAAGCAAAGGTCCATTTTCGATCCCGCACTGCGAGATAAATTAACCCACCTTGCCGTGTAGAAACAAACCTAAGTCCCTGAAAAACAGGTGGGCACCTTGAAAACAAGATCAGGCTTTATCCCGTGAGGGCGCACAACACTTGCTTTACGCTGGCTCCCAAAACTTAAAGTGTCGGAATAAGTTTTATTTCCTATCACTAACAAGGTAGGCAAACTCCCTTTTATTCTATATTTATAACAGAAAAACGGTCATTTTATCAAGTAAATAATAATTATTGCTAAAAAATGTTTTTAGATAAGCCCGTAATTTTTAATAATATTTTTAAGCTTATCTTTGTTTTCACTGCTCATTGGGCACATTGGAAGTCTGATCTCTTCCTGTATTTTTCCCATCAAGCTCAATGCGGTCTTGACAGATATTGGATTTGTTTCGATAAACATGCCCTTGTTTAGTGGTTCAAGTTTGAAGTGCAGTTTTCTTGCCTGATCAAAATTGCCCTCTTCCAATGCCCTGCACATTTCCGATACATCTTTTGGCGCTACATTTGCTGAAACAGATATGGTTCCCTTTCCACCCAGGGCCATTAAAGAGAATGTTGTGAAATCGTCACCCGACAGCACGGCAAGTTTATTACTGCACAGGCGTAATATTTCACTTGCCTGAGCCATATCTCCGGTTGCTTCCTTGATTGCTACTATATTTTTGATTTCAGCAAGTCTTGCAACGGTTTGAGGCAGCATATTCAATGCTGTCCGGCCCGGGACATTATAAAGCACTATGGGTATGTCTACCTCTTCTGCAATAGCTTTGTAGTGCCTGTAAAGTCCTTCCTGAGTAGGCTTGTTGTAATATGGAACCACGAGGAGTGCTCCATCAGCCCCGAGTTTTTTTGCCTTTTCGGTCATCATAATAGTTTCGCTCGTTGAATTTGCCCCTGTACCTGCTATTACAGGTACCCTCTTGTTCACAACCTGTATTGTCAGTTCTATAACACGGTAATGTTCGTCATAATTAAGTGTAGCGGACTCACCGGTTGTGCCGCAGGGGACTATTGCATTTGTACCCTCGGCTATATGCCATTCAATCAGGTCACTCAAAGCTTTTTCATCGAGTTTATCGTTTTTAAATGGTGTAACTATTGCTACAATTGAACCTTTAAACATGATTCCTCCTGTTTGACTAAAGTAAATGTGAAGTTTAAAGTTTATTGCAAACTTTTGATAAGGTCAAGCCGGAAATCCGGTAAATTGACTCCCCAGGAGTTTTCTGATATTTTCAATATATTTAAGAGAGTCATATCATACTTACAAATTCTTACTAATTATTATTGTGTTGTTTGTTATATTATTAATAGTCGGTAAATATAAAAAACGATATGTTTGATCTTGGAACACAGGAACTTATAGTAATTTTTATTGTGGCTTTTCTTGTTTTTGGTCCTAAAAAGCTGCCTGAGCTTGGCAGGACACTGGGCAAAGGCATAAGGGAGCTGAAATCTGCCATGCGTGGAGTAAAAGAATCTTTAGAAGAAGCGAGCGAAGAAGTAACAGAAGAAATAAAAATAGCCAAATCTGACGTGGAAAACGCGATTGATAAGGGAATTAATTCTCAATTTACTTTTACAGGGGAGAAGAAAGACGTGTTGAAAGAATCGGGAACAGATCAAGATAAGTCATCAGCTGAAAATGACCAGGAAGAATCATCTGCTGGAGAAGAAGAAAAAGAAAAGACAGAATCGGACAGGGATGGATAAGGCACCTCTCACAGAACATCTCGGAGAACTAAGAAACAGGATCGTAGTCTCCCTTATAGCTGTTGTGGTTGCGTTTGCAGGAAGCTTTTATTTTTCCGAAAATATATTTGCTCTCTTAATATCACCCATTCATAAAGTCCTCGAATTTTCGCTGGAGTATCCGTATGTTTATTTTTCGTCCGGCAAGAATCCGAACATCACTCTTGTGTTTCTGGCTCCGGCAGAAGCGATATGGACGCATATCAAGATAGCATTTATGACTGCGTTCGTTATAACATCGCCTTTGATTTTTTTTGAAACCTGGAGATTTATTTCCCCTGGCCTGATGGCAAATGAAAAAAAATATGCTTTGCCATTTGTTTTCACTACAACTTTCCTGTTTCTGACAGGGGCTTTTTTCTGCTTTATTGTTGTTCTTCCCTTTGCGATGAATTTTCTGCTCACGTATAAAACCCAAAATCTTCAGCCGATGCTGTCTGTGGGGAAATATATTGATTTTTGCCTGAAGTTCATTCTGTCATTTGGAGCAATATTTGAATTGCCTGTAGTTACGGTATTTCTCACAAAAATGGGGATAGTAACGCCGGAGTTTCTTGCAACTAACAGAAAGTATGCGATACTCATTGCATTTGTGCTGGCCGCCCTTTTGACCCCTACGCCTGACGCATTTAACCAGACTCTTATGGCAGTTCCGATAGTGATACTTTATGAAGTTGGTATATGGACATCAAAAATTCTTGATAAGAAGAAAAAACCGGCTGAAGACAAGACAGCTGAAGACAAGACAAAGGAAAAATGATTAATTCCTGCTTTTTGATCCTGTTTTTATCCTTCTGTACTTCTCTTCCCCAACGCACTCTTTTGCAAACGCACACCAGTCCAAACATGTAGGGCCAATTTCCCTCGAAACTGACTTGCCACAAGATTTACACTTTGTCTCGGTTTCGTCGCTCCAGATCTCGACTTCCGTTCCGCAGTGAAGGCAGGTCATGTCTTCAGGTTTAGGATGTCTTATTTCGCTGCTGCCTGGACATTCGTTCTTTAACATTATTTACCTCTAAGTTAGATTACGAAATATCAGCGGTTAAATCTATGATGAGGGTCATAATATTGAGAAAATGAGGCTATATAGCACAGTGACAACCGTAAAAATAGTCCAGATGACAGAATAATCACATACACGTGCCTGCGGAACCATGAGATTCTAACAAGAAAATATAGCTTTAAATTCTGATTAAACCTTATTCCAGCAATCTGCATGCTGTATAGAAGAATCAAGTAGTTTTGTTAATTCTTCTTCCAGTATCGCATTGCTTTCTTTAACGTCTTCCAGCAGTTTCCTCGGTATTTCAATTGTACATAACCTGTCATTTTTGATAAGTTGAAACTTATATGCAATCTGCATGAAAATATAGAAAATGCGGAATATTATGATAGATCCGTCAATTTCCTTAATTTTCTGCTCAACGATCTCATATGCAGGTACTTCTGATTTTGATACTTGGCGATCCATACGTTTTATTACCTCTTCTCTTCCATTATTAATGATTTTATCTGCTTTAAGCTCATTTGTCCATGAAAATATTTGCTGATTAATAAATTAAATAATCAATTACATTTATTTTTACCCACTTGGAATCCCACCAATAAAGAGGAGACACTTCATGTCCGTGCACCAGTATGCTCAGATGCAGGTGGTCCCCTCCGGCAAGGCCGGTAGAGCCTGATTTTCCGATAATTTCACCCTTTTTAATAGTCTGTCCTTCCGTAACATTAATCATTGACAGGTGTCCATACAGGCTCATGAGACCCAGGCCATGATCTATTATCACAGTGTTGCCGTAAATGCCCAGATCTCCGGCAAATTTTACTATCCCGGTATTTACGGCTTCAACAGGTGCTTTTGAAAAAGAGGCGAGATCGTATCCAAGATGAACACTTTTGCTTATTTCCTGTCCTTCGTAGAAATAGGTTCTCTTATCCCCGTATCTAGCCATGACTTTGCTGTTTTTCATTTGCAAAAAACGCCCGTTCCATAAAATCGTATTATCCGATCTACTGGCGATATCGATTAATCTGCTTTGATTTTTTGCTCTCCACTCCTCGTTGACCCTGCGAAAGGCATTTTCAGGATCCGATATGTTGACCTCATTCAGTAGAGGCGTAACGACTTTATCAATAAAAGACCTGTCTATATTTATAGATGATGTACTGTATTCTTTAGATTTCAGCTTCGTAGAGAGGGTTTTAATATTCTGATTTCCGGCGTTATCCTGTGCTACCGCATAAAATATATTACTTTCCTCGATGCCAAAGGGGGCAGGGAAGAATACATAATATTCTTTTGTTGCCTGTTCCCCCGGTATTGATTTATCCCCTGCTGTTTCCGAATTCGATACAGGTTTTGTACCCCTGGTCAGGGATTTATCAAATGCCTTGAATTTATGGTCTTTCAGCCTTATAAATACAGAATCAGCTCCTTTTGCTCTGAGAAAAGCGACACCAGAACTGCCTTCAACAATAATAGACGGAGATTTAAGCACCTCAAGTACCGGAGGTACTGTATCGACTGTCGAACGAATTTCATGTTTAACCTTTTTTATCAAACCTGATCTTAGTGTTGCAATGATTATTACCTCACCATCTTTCAGGCCTAAGTCTTCAGGTTTGACCTCAAGGCTATATATTGTTGCACTGAGTGCAGGTTTATCACTGAGCAGCTCAATTTTTTCACCGCCCTGATAGGCAAAAATATCTATAGATTTTGTGTTTTCAACATTAAGCGTGATCGTCTTATTGACCGGCAGGAAATTGAATGCTTCCAGTCCGTTTATAATTGGGTCCGGAACAAGAAAAAGCTTATATGTCCCGAAAGCGGACACAAGGATAATAAAGGGCAAAATGATAATAAGGGCAATCTTACTGAGCCCCTTGTTGTCATTAAATTTAACGTCTGTTTTATTCATAGTAATAAGTTCCAGAAAAATGCAATATTTTATGCTGAATCCTAAACCCAATATACTGTCCTATAGAGACAAAAAATGCAAGAAAAATCAACTTTTTTAACCGACATTACACTGGAATTTTCCGATAATAGTGTGAAGAAATTATGATGTAACAAATAGTTACACAATTTTCTGCGCTACTGGCAGTAATTATTAATTAACAGATCAATATCCAAATTGACTTAACCACATAAATACTTTATATTTTTAACAAGATGAAACCTTCTGTTGAAATCGTTGATTTTCTTGTAATTGGCGGCGGCATTGCCGGTTTAAGGGCGGCTGTTGAACTCGCTTCGAAAGGCACTGTCCTTGTTCTCACAAAAGATAAAATTACAGAAAGCAGCACCGGGTATGCTCAGGGTGGTATTGCTGTTGCGATGAGTGACGAGGACAGGGTCAGCATACATTATGAAGACACGATAAACGCTGGTGACGGTTTGTGCAATCAGGAGGCTGTCAGCATTATGGTTGAGGAGGGGCTCGACTATATGAACGAGCTTATATCATGGGGAGCTGAATTTGACAGGGAGGGTAGTAAACTCGCATTTACAAGGGAAGCTGCTCACTCAAGAAGAAGGATTCTTCATTCCAGGGGAGACTCGACAGGGAAAGAGATTGAAAGGGCACTTATAAAGAAGATAAGAACTTTTTCATCTATATCAAGATATGATTTCGCGTATACGCTGGATCTGATTGTTGAGGACAACAGGTGTATTGGAGCTTCAATATTAAGGGGGGATTCAGTAATTAATATTTATGCAAAAGTGGTTATTCTTGCAACAGGTGGGGCTGGTCAGCTTTTTTCGAGGACAACAAACCCATTGATTTCAACAGGTGACGGTATAGCAATTGCGTACAGGGCAGGTGCGTTGATTCTTGACATGGAGTTCGTGCAGTTCCATCCAACGACCCTTTATTCGCCGGGGGCTCCTCAGTTTTTATTGTCTGAGGCTATGAGGGGAGAAGGGGCTGTTTTGAAGAATGTTTATGGCAGATTATTTATGCCTGATTATCATGAAATGGCGGAGCTTGCATCAAGAGATACTGTCAGCAGGGCCATTCTTTCGGAGATGGTCAAGACCAACGCAAAGCATGTTTTTCTGGACCTGACACATCTTGAAAATAATTTTATTAAGAAACGGTTCCCTCAGATTTATATCACATGCCTTCAATATGATATTGATATAACTGAAGACATGGTCCCTGTGTGTCCGGCCGCACATTACATTATGGGAGGGGTAAAAACAGGTATTGATGGTGAAACCAGCATAAGGGGGCTTTTTGCCGCAGGAGAAGTCGCCTGCACAGGAGTGCACGGTGCGAACCGCCTTGCCTCAAACAGCCTTCTTGAAGGACTTGTATTTGGAGCAAGGACCGGAAAAAAGGCTGTCAAATTTATGAATGAAACAGTTGATATCAGCAGGTCCAAAAACCCACTGAGCAGTCCGGTTATGCCTCCAGATGTTTTTTCGTCTTCGGTCGATATTGAAAAGACCAGAAGTATTCTCAGGCAGTTGATGTGGAATAAGGTTGGCATAATACGCTGTAAAGAGTCGCTTGGCATAGCAAGGAAATGGTTTGACAAGAAGCAGTTTATACTGGAGCTGCCGGCTCATAACAGGAGAGAATTCGAGTTGAAAAACATGTTGACCGTTGCAAGTATGATTACTAATGCTGGTTTCTTCAGGGAGGGGAGTGTTGGTGCTCATTACCGTTCAGACTTTAAAAAACATGGTTCTGATTGGAAAAGAAATGTGGTCTGCCAGAAGGGCAAAAAGATAAGCTGGACCGAATCGTGCAGGCAAACGTTCTGTGTGAAGCCTTAATGTTCCATAGTTGCTTAAACCCTTTTGTACCGGGTGGCAATCCAAATAATTTAAAACTGCACTATAATTCTACTCATCTTTTTCAGAGGGGATGGGGCTGAAAAAAGATTTCATGCTATATGCCTCATCGAAATATTCCCTTGCCTTGTCCATTTCCTGCATTTCATAGTAAGCGTAGCCAAGGAAATAAAACGCATTTGCATCTGGACTCTCCTCTACATAGGCTTCAGCCATGCTGATGGCTGCCTCTTTGTCTCCTTTATAATAAAGAGAATACGCCTTTTCCAGAGAAGCCTCATTTGCCCAGCATACAGAAAATAATAATAAGGACAGGATAACGATAACTAAAGCAGACATTTTCATAACTACCTCCCTCTGGTTACTTAATTACTTAATGATTTTTCTCTAGCTTCAGCCATTTTCTTTGCTCTTTTTCTTGCTTCAGCCTTTTTCTTTGCTATTTTTTTCAGTTCTGCCTTTTGATCAGTTATAAGATCTCTATAAAATTTCATTGAATATATTGTAGGAACTGTTCCCTCTTTAAAAAATTCTACCATTTTTTCGGATTCATTTGTAGCTAAAAGTCCTGTTGAGGGATCTATTACGGCTGTAACGATACCGTCCGGAATCGAAAAAGTCTTCCCTTTTTCCCGTTGTCTGCTACTGCTGAATGCTGATAACTCTGCGACCGCTTTTTTCATAAAAGAGACCCAGATGGGTGCGGCTGCTTTTGATCCGGTTTCTTCTTTACCAAGCGAACGGATTTTGTCAAAACCGACCCATACGCTTGCTATTAATTCGGGAGTGTAACCGATAAACCATGCATCATTATATTCATTAGTAGTGCCTGTTTTTCCAGCTACAGGTCTTTTAAGAGCCCTGGCTCTCCATCCTGTTCCGTGCTTCACAACATCCTCAAGCATTGATGTGGAGAGAAATGCTGTCTGTGGACTGACAACTTTTACGCCTTCGGGCAGATTGTTCTCGATTACATCTCCTTCAGCATTAATAATATATTTGATCGCTATCGGTTCCATTTTAACTCCGCCCTGAGCAAACACCGAAAATGCTGAGGTTATCTCGAGCGGGCTGATGCTAAGGCTGCCAAGTGCAAGAGTAAGGTTATGTGGAAACGGCCCTTTGATGCCTATCCTCTTAGCAAATTTAATAACCGTTTCAACCCCGATTTCTTCAAGGAGTTTTACGGTTGTTATATTTCTTGAGTAAATAAGGGCGTCTCTGAGACGAGTTGCACCGTGATATTTTTCATCATAATTTTCAGGTTCCCAGTCTCCAAACTGTTTACTTTCATAAATGAGAGGTTCGTCAATTATTATGCTTGAAGGTGTAAAGCCCTGATCCAGGGCTGCGGCGTAGATAACAGGCTTGAATGCCGAGCCAGCCTGCCTTTTTGCAAATACAGCCCTGTTGAATTCACTTTTATTAAAATCATATCCGCCTACTATTGCCCTGATATAACCGTTAGACGGCTCTATCGCTACAATTGCCCCCTGTACAAGCGGTTCCTGTTCGAGGATGAAAACCGGTTCACGGCCGCTGGTATTTTTCACTTTAACTTTAATAATATCGCCGGTCTTAAGGATGTCTGTAAGTTTGGAGGGTTTAATTTTTTTATCTACATTGCCATCTGAATCAATAATCTTTTTGGCCCATTTCGCATCGTTCAGGTAAAGTTGACCAATCATGCCTCCTGCTTTGACAGCAGATACTTCATCGGATACCTGCAATACAGTTGCGGTCATGAGGGCTCCGCGTTTCAGGACAACTTTATTGTATGGTGTTTTCTCTTCCAGTTCTTTTTCCAGATTAATATCCTTGTGTCCAACAGGCCCCCTGTATCCCTGACGCTTGTCCAGATTTCTCAACCCCGTTTTAAGCGACTCAACAGCGGCTATCTGTATGTTTTTGTTTAAGGTTGTATAAACCTTCAGTCCGCCCTTATATGTCATCTCTACTCCGTATTCATCTTCGAGGTACTTACGCACGTATTCAAGAAAATAGTTGGGTGTATATTTCTTTTGCTTGGCACTAGCAAGGTACAGAGGTTTCTTGAATGCTTCATCCGCCTGCTCAGAAGTAATATAACCTTCTTCCTGCATTCTCCTAAGCACGATGCGCTGTCTATTCTTTGCCAGATTAAGATTGCTGTACGGGGAATACCTGCTTGGTGCCTTTACGAGACCGCACAGGAGTGTAGCTTCTCCGAGACTTACATCTGAAATAGATTTTCCGAAATATGCCCTTGCAGCCATTTCTATGCCATAAGCGCCATGACCGAAATATATTTTATTCAGATATAATTCAAGAATAGCCTCTTTGGATAGATTGTTCTCGATACGGTATGCAAGGGCGACTTCTTTTAACTTTCTGATAATAGTTTTTTCAGGGGACAGAAAGACAACTTTTGCGAGCTGCTGTGTAATAGTACTTGCCCCCTGTTTTATACGGCCTGCACGGATATCCTCTGACAGAGCCCTTATTACCGCAATGTAATCAACTCCCTTATGAAGCCAGAAACGGGAGTCTTCAACAGCTACAATCGCCTTAATAAGATATTCAGGGATTTTGTCAATCGGAGCATATTCACCTTTTTCAACTCTGAACTCCCCTATCAGAGTATCATTATCTCCATATATTTTCGTGGGGTTGGAAGGTATGTAAGCCTTTATTTCCTCGATCCGAGGCACTCCCTGAATGAGGGCGATATATCCGCCTGCAGAAGCGCCGGTGCCTGCTACAATCAGGAATATAATCAGTTTGTACAAGAAGCTCTTCATCAAAAGGCAATTTAATCTTTATTAAGCGTTATGGCTTCAACAGGGCAGTTTTCTTCCGCAGCTTCGCAGCAGTCTGCATAGTCACAACCGTCCGGATCGACGACTTTGGATTTATCATCCATGAGCTGGAAAACACTCGGACAGATTTCTTCGCAGTTGCCGCAACCTATACAGAGTTCTTCATCGACAACCGGGATCATGACTTAACTAATTCCTCAGTAACTGCTGCTGCCAGCATCGGAAACATTATCTCGTGATGTCCGGTCAGGGCGTATGAATCGCCGCCGGACAGAACAGGCCGTCTCAGCACGTTTTCCCTTGTACGGTAGTGCTGGATAAAATCCATATTAACTGTTGTGAAATTCTTTACATTATATTTAAGGTTCCTCGTTACAGCTATCGCTTTCAGGAAAACCTCCGGCATAATAACCGCAGAACCAAGATTAATATAGACCCCTCCTTTCAGATCTGATACAACGGAGGATAATAACCTGAAGTCCCTTAAGCTCCCTTCTCCTATAGCTTTACCATCTGCAGCAGGATGCATATGGATAATGTCGGTGCCTATGGCAACATGGACAGTGGCCGGGATATCAAGTCTTGCAGCTGCAGCAAGAATGCTCAAATCTTTGAACTCAGTCTTAAGTTTCATAATCTGATCGCCCACAGCCCTGCCTACCCCTAATCCTTTTTTGACGCCGCTTTTTATAGCCCTGTTCAGGTCAGAGCCGGTTTCTTCAGACATTCCGAACGTGCCTTTGCAGAGTTCGATATCAACATCCTCTGATGTATGCCCCATCAATGCAAGCTCATAATCATGAACAATGCAGGCACCGTTCATGGCAACTGCAGTAATAATATGGTTCTCGATCATATTAACAATGATCGGGGAAAGACCTACTTTTATCGGATGGGCCCCCATACCGAGGATAACGGGCCTGTCTTTTTTTCTGGCCCGGACTATCGCTTTTATTACTAACCTGAAATCTCTTGCCGCAAGTATGTCAGGGAGGCTGTCCAGGAATGATCTGAAACTCCATTCATGAAACGGCTTTCCGGCCTTGTCTAACCCGACTTTGCTCTTTCTGGTCTTAAGCCTGCATGTGTTGATATTTCTTAGTGAAATCGGTCTGTATTTTTTTGGCATAACAGAATATAACTTGCACCGGATGAATAGTCAAGGGAGAACAGGAAGCTGAGAGATCGAATCAAAAAAGCGATTGAGACACGCCTCACTACCGAACCGCACCGTTATGGTAACCCTCTGCGTAAAACACTCAAAGGTTACTGGCTTGATCCCTCAATCCTGATTTTTTGCCCCACCTGAAACGGATAGGGTTTAAAAATCGTTACCTTATGCTTTGACACAGGCGCCTCCTTTAAGCGGACGTAGTCGGGCTGCTTTTTATGGTACCTCTAGTAGTTCTCACACAGTAATTCATAATGTGCCTGAGGATGTACGCATGCAGGGCATTTCTCAGGAGCTTCTTTTCCCTCATGGACATATCCGCAATTCCGGCATTTCCATTTTACTATGTCATCCTTTTTGAACACCTTGCCCTCTTCTACGTTCTTCAATAGTTTCCTGTACCGCTTTTCATGCTCTTCTTCCACTTCCGCAATTTCCTTGAATACCTCTGCTACCTCTTTAAAGCCTTCTTCCCTCGCCGTTTCTTCTGCTGCCTTGTAAAGTTTCGTCCATTCAAGATTCTCACCTGCGGCTGCGGCTACCAGATTAGCTCCGGTATCACCGATGATTCCTGCCGGATAAGCTGCTGTAATTTCCAGATCTCCACCTTCCAGGAATTTAAAGAACATCTTGGCGTGCTCTTTTTCATTTTCTGCGGTCTCCAGGAAAATTGCTGCTATCTGTTCAAAACCGGCCTTTTTTGCAACAGAAGCAAAATAAGTATAACGATTTCTTGCCTGTGACTCCCCGGCAAAACTCGCCAGCAGATTCTTTTCCGTCTTTGTTCCTTTAACTGATTTCCCCATCTGTCATAACCTCCTTTTTAGTTCCTGATCCAATAAATTGAAGAAAATATTATACCCTTAGATACCGTATTCATCAGCAAGATAATCGATTATCATCCTTGCCTCTTCATCAGTTATGGGACAGCCATTCTTGTTCTTCATCCTCATCACAGTTGTTTCCCATCCTTCTTTTGTTTTTTTCTTTGATTTGGGTCTGTCAATAGAGTGGCAGATGCTGCATTTGCTTTTAAACAACTGTTCTGCATTTATCTTGTCCCCGTGACTTGATGCCAGTGCCTGATGCCAAGCACCAGAAACGAACATCACACAGCCTATAATAATGGATATAAATATTTTCATCATAAGTTTATCCTCCTTAAAGATAAAGGTTAAAATGTAAATCCCCCATCACATGGGATTCACATTCTTAGATTCGCGTTATATCGGTCCGAGTTATCCGGCAGTTGCTTCGGCCCTTTCTTCCTGTGACATGTTGGCAAGCGTTTCAACTTCTTTTATATCCAGTCCAAGACCTTCGGCAACGCGCGATCCGTATTCTTCATCAGCTTTATAGAAGATAGCTGTCTGGCGAAGCTGAATGCGCTTCTTTGCGCCTCCGACGTGGCCTACTATATTAGAAATCAGATTCTTACGATCTGTATCCGTCATAACCTTGCGGTAAAGGTCACCTGCCTGAACAAAGTCATCATTAGAGTGTGTGTATTTCTGACGCGCTCCCTGTCCGGACACCTCAAATGTCGGATCGGAAGCAGCCTCGTCCGGTTCGGGTCCCTTAAAACTGTTTGGATAATAGTTGGGTTGACCTTCGCCATTGTTGTCGAACCTCATAAATCCATCCCGCTGATAATTATGCGTCGGGCAGTTTTTGGCCGAGTTTACCGGCAGCAGGTGATAGTTCGACCCCAGGCGGTGACGGTGGGTGTCGGGATAGCTAAAGAGCCGCCCCTGTAGCATCTTATCAGGTGAGGCAGCGATCCCTGGCACAAAATTCCCCGGAGAGAACGCTGACTGCTCAACCTCTGCAAAATAGTTTTCAGGATTACGGTTCAGAACCATGCGACCCACAGTGATCGGAGGAACATCAACATGCGGCCAGACCTTTGTGATATCAAAGGGATCAAATTTGTAATTCGCTGCCTGTTCCGGGGTCATTATCTGCATTTCCAGTCTCCACGAAGGATATTCTCCTTTTTCAATTGCATTGTATAAGTCACGGGTAGCGTGGTCCGGGTCTTTTACCTTCATGGCATTCGCATCTTCTGCGGTAAAATTCTGAATGCCCTGTTCTGTCTTAAAATGATATTGTACCCAGTAGTATTCTCCTTTCTCGTTATACCACTTAAATGTATGACTGCTGTAGCCGTTCATGTGACGGTATGTTTTAGGAGTCCCGCGGTCTGAAAATAGAATAGTTACCTGGTGAATGGACTCAGGAGTAAGTGAAAGGAAATCCCAGAACATGTCGGGATCCTTGCAATTAGTGGCCGGGTTTCTCTTCTGCGTATGTATAAAGTCCGGAAACTTTAAGGGATCACGGATGAAGAAGACAGGAGTATTGTTACCTGTCATGTCGTAATTACCCTCTTCTGTATAGAACTTAACTGCAAATCCACGTGGATCACGCTCGGCATCAGCAGAACCCTTTTCGCCACCTACAGTTGAAAAACGGATAAAAAGATCGGTTTTCTTTCCCACTTCAGACAGAAATTTTGCCTTTGTGTATTTCGTTACATCTTCAGTAACTTCAAAGTAGCCATAAGCTCCAGCGCCCTTGGCGTGGACTACACGTTCAGGGATACGTTCCCGGTCAAAATGGGCCAGCTTTTCAAGCAGGTGAACGTCCTGCATCAATACCGGGCCAGGTATCCCTGCGGTCAATGAATTCTGATCGTCACTGACAGGCGTACCAAAATTATTTGTGAGTTTTTTATTCTTGTTTGGCATGATTCCCTCCTTGTTTAATAAATCAGTTTGATAATTCAGATTATATCACTTAATGAAGCAATTACTTATTATCACCTCCTTTATAGTAAAGCATCCTAAATCGTAATAGTTACTACTGCAAAGCCAAAAAAATATTAATTTAATCTTCCCATGCATTTACTTACACTTGCTGCATACTCCCTCTATGCATACTTTTTTTCTTATGACCGTGAATTGATTTTTAATTTCTTCCGGGACTTTTAGATTGTCATACGATTTATCATGAAAGTCTATTATGTTATTGCACTTTATACATCTAAAATGATGGTGGCCGTTTATGTCCGGATCAAAACGCTTGGAGTCACCGTGTCCCTCAACAACATTAATAACGCCGATCCGTGCAAAGGTTAAAACTGTTCTGTTTACAGTATCAAAAGAAATATCAGGGAAGGTCCTTCTTGCCTTCCTGAATATCATGTCCGCCGACGGGTGTTCTCTTGACTTGCTTAACTCCTTGTATATGACAGTACGTTGTGGCGTAATTCTGAGATTGTTTTCTTTGCACTTATCTCTAAAAAAATTCATTGATATACTGCTGTTTTTTATTGCCATAATCATACTATATAGGAATGACTCCTATTTGTCAACAGGATATCATGATAGATTAGACATGTTTGTTATAAATCGAAATTATCACTGAAAAGATAAATTATCGAACTGCACCTTCTGAGTGGGTGAGTCGGGTCGTATCTTTATCTGTGAAAATGCTGAGGATTAATTTACAATAAATCAGGAAATTTAAAAGGTATCCCCTCTAGTTGTTGGATGGAAAGACCCAAAACTCTCACAGGTAAAGTACGACCCCACTCTTGTAGTTGAATTTAAGAAAAAGCCCTAATGCTCTGCTGTTAAATCGAACCAGCGAAGGCGAAAGGTAAGAAGGGTAAAACTTGCAATTAAGCTGAGACTTTGATCCCTTCATGTTGAATCGGCAGGATTTTGCTGAGATCAACATGAGTAGATGTTTCGAGGATTTCAATCCCGACAATTTTGTCACCTTCCCCGATATCAAGAACAACATCATCATCCACACGTTTATTCATAACATTCTGCGTGCTTTCGTCTAAACGGATATAAAGGAGGTCGGATTTGTCGTCATAGGTCACTTTCATTGCTGCTCCTTCCATCTACCATAATATACATAGACGGTTACTGTTATTATTGTATCATCTTTAATAGTATAAATCACTTCGGATAAGGCATTTCTGGATGCGGTGAAGCGATATAAAAATCCCTGGGAACTGAGATGGCCAGCGCTCAGATAAATAAACCCTTTTCTTTTGTATAATGAGAAGTTGATAATCGAAGAATATTCTATGCCTACACTTTACCTCATAGACGGCAACGCTTATTATTACCGGGCATTTTACGCAATCAGGGGGCTTTCATCTTCAGACGGGATGCCTACAAATGCGATTTTTGGCTTTACGAATATGATAATCAAAATCATGAGGGAGAAGAGGCCGGATTATTTTGCTATTGTGTTTGATTCGCCGGGCCCGACACACAGGCATGAAATGTATGAAGAATACAAGGCGCACAGACCGGGTATGCCTGACGATCTCAAGTCCCAGATTCCTCATATAAAAGAGATAATCGATGCGTTCAGGATAAAGACAATAGAAATGCCTGGCTATGAAGCTGATGACCTCCTTGGTACACTGGCGAAAAATGCGGAGAAGGAAAAACTGGATGTCTATATTGTTACCGGGGATAAGGACATGTGCCAGTCTGTGAGCCCTCGTGTCAGGCTCTATGATTCGATGAAAGAAAAGATTACAGAAGAGAAGGATGTCATCGAGCGCTTTGGAGTAGGGCCATCACAATTTCCCGAGATCATAGCACTTATGGGGGATGCATCTGATAACATACCCGGTGTGCCGGGGATAGGTGCAAAAACCGCTGTAAAGTTGCTTAAGGAATTCGGAACCCTCGAGACGCTGATCAGGAATCAAGATCAGATCAAAAACGCAAGGACGAGGCAAGCTATTGCTGATAATATCGAAAACATAAAGTTGAGTCTTGAGCTTGCTACAATTCATTCTGATATTCCGCTCGATATATCTACAGGAGATATGAAGGTTGTGGAGCCTGACTGGGAAAAGCTTCGTGACCACTTTCGTCAATTCAACTTTAACCGCCTGATTAGATTAATTCCTGATAAAGAGTCACCTCAACAGGACAAGACAGAATATATTCCGGTACTGGACAAAAAGGTTCTGGAAACAGTTCTCCTGACCGCAAAGGGAGAACTTTCTATAGATACTGAAACAACTTCTACATCGCCCATGACTGCAGATCTCGTTGGCATATCATTATCTGTAACACCTGACATTGCATATTATATTCCCATTACACACGAATACCCTGGAGTACCCGGTCAGCTCTCCAAAAAATATGTTGTTGGAAAAATAAAGGAAATCCTGGAAGATCCGGGTATACGCAAGATTGGCCACAACATAAAATATGATCTCATAATCCTGAAAAATGAAGGTATTGATATGCAGGGCATTACTTTTGACACAATGCTCGCTTCTTACCTGTTAAATCCAAACAAACCAAACCACAATCTTACAGATGTATCGATGGAGTATCTCGGCATAAAAAAACTCTCTTTCGGAGATGTGGTAACAAAGGATAAAAAGGATTTCCGTGAAGTTACTGTTGATGAGGCTGCAAGATATTCAGGTGAAGATGCTGCGGTCACTTTAAGTCTTAAGAAATATTTAGAGCCGGAACTAAAAAAAGAGGGTGCAGATAAATTGTTCACTGATATGGAAATCCCGCTGATAGGGGTGCTCGCTGATATGGAGATGGCTGGTGTTAAAATTGACCTGGGATTAATGCAGTCCTTTTCAAAGAAAATGGCTAAAGAACTTCTTAGCATCGAAAAAAGAATTTACTTTATTGCTGGAGAGGAATTCAATATTAATTCGCCTAAACAGCTCCAGGTGATCCTTTTTGAAAGACTTGGTCTGAAGCCTGTCAAGAAAACAAAAACCGGATATTCAACAAATGTGGATGTTCTAGAACAACTTGCACTGGCGCATGAACTGCCCCAGGAAATAATCGAATACAGGACACTTTCCAAACTGAAAAGCACATATGTGGATGCATTGCCAAGACTTGTTAATACTGGAACCGGCAGGCTTCATACATCGTTTAACCAGACAGTTACAGCAACAGGCAGACTGTCCAGTTCAGATCCTAATTTGCAGAATATACCTATCAGAGGTGAATGGGGTAAACGGATCAGGGAGGCTTTCATTGCTGAAAAGGGCAATGTCCTGCTGTCATCGGATTACTCGCAGATAGAGCTTCGCATACTTGCACACCTGAGCGGTGACAAAAGTCTGGTCGAGGTGTTTCAGAACGATGGAGATATACATACCATGACCGCCTGTGAACTGTTCGGGGTATCTGATAACAATGTAACTGATGACATGAGACGAACTGCTAAAACAGTCAATTTCGGCATAATTTATGGTATAAGTCCATATGGCCTGAGCCGGCAGCTGAAGATAGGCATTGATGAGGCGAAATCATATATAGATACTTATTTTGCCCGTTATAGTGAAGTCAGGGATTATATGGACACTCTTATTAATAATGCACTGAAGTCCGGCTATGTAGCAACAATATTTAACAGGAAGAGGGCTATACCGGAACTTAAGAGCTCAAACAGGAATATTCGTCAGCTTGGGGAAAGACTTGCTACTAACTCTCCGGTACAGGGCTCTGCTGCTGATGTAATTAAAATATCCATGATAAATATCTCGAACAGACTGAAACGTGAAAAACTTGAATCAAAAATGCTGCTGCAGGTTCATGATGAACTATTATTCGAAGTTCCTGAAAAGGAAAAAGAGGTGTTGAGTCGTCTGGTAAGAGAAGAGATGGAGCATGCTGTAAAACTTGAAGTTCCCCTGAAAGTTGATATGGGGATGGGCAGAAACTGGGCTGAGGCACACTGAACCGGAGGTATCAATTCCATCTGTTTACGGAAATATATCCGGCCTTAAAAAGGCTGACCTGAAAACGCTCGAGAGGATCTATCGGAGGCGAATCCCAAAGAACAAAATCCTTTCTGCTGATCTTGCAATAATGATGGCTGAATGCTCGTCGTCGATCAGCAGGCAGGTCGGTGTCCTTGTACACAGGAGCGGAAACATAAGTCATGTAATAGTTGGGGACGCAAAAGGTATCTTTATACCGGAGATCACAAATTTCCCCCTGGGCAGGAAAGTACTCAGGGGGCTCAGACTGATTCATACCCATCTTAAGAGTGAAAGCATAAACCAGGATGACATCACAGATCTGTCTCTTCTGAGGCTCGACGCCCTTGTAATTATAGGCCTTAAAGACGGGCAGGCTGATAATGTTTCAGTTGCTCACCTTCTTCCGCAGGATTCGAACTTAAAATACGAGATAGACGGGCCTGTGCCTTTTCATGGAATGGACCATGCCTTTAAAGACTTTGATATGTTTGTTTCCTCCATCGAGGAAGAGCTGCGACACAGACAGACCAGTTATGACGTTGATGATAAAAGGGAAAGGGCGGTACTTGTCAGTGTATCAACAGCATCCAGATATGAACAGGAAGACTCTATGGAAGAGCTTAAGGAACTTGCCGAGTCCAGCAACGTGATAGTACTTGACACTGTTCTTCAACGAGCCAAAAACATAAACCCGAAATATCTGATGGGAAAAGGGAAAATCAGGGAGCTGGTTATAAACGCGATGAACAAAGGGGCGACTATTATAATATTTGATCAGGATCTGAATCCGTCCCAGGGCAAGGATATCAGCGACATGACCGAGATAAAGGTTATTGACCGTTCACAACTTATTCTCGATATATTTGCGAGGCGCGCGCACAGCAGGGATGGAAAAGTCCAGGTTGAGCTTGCCCAGCTTCGCTACAGGCTTCCGAGACTTTCAGGTAAAGGAACGGCGATGTCAAAATTAATGGGCGGGATAGGGGGCAGGGGGCCCGGAGAGATGAAGCTTGAGGTGGACAGACGGAGGGTCAGGGAAAGAATAGCATTGCTCGAAAAGCAGCTCAAATCACTGGGGCGTGCAAGAAAGCAGAGAAAGGCCCACAGGCTTGCACAGGGCTTACCGATAATATCGATAATCGGGTATACGAATGCTGGGAAATCCACACTCCTGAATAATCTGACTCGCAGTAAGACCTTTGTGGGAAACAGAATGTTTGCTACACTGGATACTGCCAGCAGGAGGCTTAGATTCCCGAAAGAGAGAAATGTAATCATTACTGATACGGTGGGGTTCATCCGTGACCTGCCTAAAGACCTCTTCATGGCATTCAAGGCAACCCTCGAAGAGCTGGAAGATGCGGACCTGCTTTTGCATGTGGTAGATATTTCTAATCCCCGTTTTGAACAGCAGATCAGATCAGTGGAGAAGATATTATCTGATCTTGGGCTGACAGGCAGGCCTGAATTACTGG
>CAZVHL010000002.1:32979-34440 GCA_964626925.1 uncultured Nitrospiraceae bacterium | reverse complement strand
CTATGAAATCATCGGTATATTTTAATGCAATCAAAAAAGGGGAACGAGTTAAGGATTGTTTCAGCGTCATGTTAGAGAAGCTTGATCCGTTGCTTTCGCAATATTCCAAAGGTTCCTATGTAGGCATCAAAATGACAGTAGGGGATAAAGGCAGTACCGGATATATAAAACCTGAGGTTGTCAGCCTTCTCGTGAAAAAATTAAAGAGGCAGGGGGTAAAACCCTTTGTTTTTGACACAAATGTGATTTACAGGGGTCAGAGGCAAAATTCTGTTGACCACCTGAACCTTGCATACAATAAGGGCTTTACTCCCGGCAAACTGGGGTGCCCTTATATTATTGCCGACAGTGTGTTTGGTACGGATTCTCATTCTGTAAAGGTGGATTTCAAGAATGTGAAGGCAATAAAAATTCCTTCACTCGTTAATGTACTTGAGGATCTGATAGTGCTCAGCCATGTAACGGGTCACATACTATCAGGTTACGCAGGTTCGATAAAGAACGTTGCGATGGGCATGGCTTCTCGTGCGGGCAAACAGATTCAGCACTCTTCCCTGAAACCGGTAATAAATGTCGGGAAGTGTACCTCATGCGGAACATGTATAGAAACGTGCCCGGTTTCAGCAATTTCAGAAGTGAGCGGTAAGGCATTTATTAATTCAAATTTATGTATTGGTTGTTGTGAATGCATTGCTGCCTGCAAACTGGATGCAGTGAATATAAACTGGCATGAGGACCCTGAGATTTTCGTAGAGAGAATGAGTGAATATGCAAGCGGTATTCTTTCGAAAATCAGGAATAAATTATTTATTAATTTTGCGACGGATATTACACAGGAATGTGACTGTATCTGCGGTGATGATGCTCGAATAGCTGATGATAAGGGGATTTTTGCTTCTGAAGATATACTCGCTGTTGATAAAGCAAGTTATGACAATATTGTAAATGAGCGCGATATTTTTTCAAGAGGTGGAAAGTTAAATGCTTATAAACATCAATTTGAATATGCCCGGACAATCGGCCTCGGAAGTCTAGTCTATAAATTAATTGAACTATAGTTGTTTTGTACCCCCCTTTACCGATTTATCAATGTATGTTATATTGACTCTATAGCTTTACTGATATAAAAATTTTTAAAAAAGGAGATAAAGAATGGCCGATGAAGTTGACAGGGAATTATCAGAAAAATACTGTGCCAGGTTTGCAGAGATTGCGGTTAAAAAGGAGTTCATTAACTCAGAGCAGGCTAAAGAAGCAATCTCTGAACAGATGGATGATGATCTGAACAATAAACCTCACAGACTTATAGGCAGGATATTGATGGATAAGGGCTGGATGACTCCTCAGCAAATAGACCTGGTTTTAAATGATCTGTTCAAAGTGCAATCGGATTAATATTAAACTGATATTAATAATTTTCCTGCAATATCTCCTGATATGACTGTGAGTGTTTGCATGCCG
>CAZVHL010000002.1:27166-32879 GCA_964626925.1 uncultured Nitrospiraceae bacterium | reverse complement strand
CTCTTCAAAAGTCAAGATTGCAAATATTATCCTAAAGTACGGGTATAATATTGGCTGCAGGATAATCGATCTAAAAGGATAAAAAGGAGGTTCGATAATGGCGGATAAACAAATATTTTTTTCAGAAAGAGCGCCAAAGCCAAAAGGGCCGTATTCACAGGCAGTGATTCACAATGGCCTGTTGTATTTGTCAGGTCAACTCCCGGTAGATACGGTAACAGGATTGATGGTTAAGGGAACCCTTGAGGAAGAGACAGAAACAGTTCTGAATAATATAAAAATCATTGCTGAAGAAGCGGGTGCTGGCATGGAGGATGTATTGAAAGTATCCTGTTATCTTGCTGACATTGAGGACTATGCCATGTTTAATAATGTTTATCAGAAATATTTCATTGAGAACCCACCTGCCAGGACCGTAATTCAGGCAGGCAAACTACCTATGGATGTTCAGATCGAAATAGATGCGATTGTAGCTTTGCATCATGATAAATGATTCAGACTACATAGAATAATCGAGATGGCAAAAAAGAAAATAGCGATCACAATGGGAGATCATGGCGGGATAGGTCCTGAGGTTATAGTCAAAGCGTTGTTTAACTCAAACATCAGAGATAATTGTCATCCTGTTGTTATCGGAGATGCAGAAATTATCAGGGAAGTGCTCAAACTTTCTGATTTGCCGCTTAAGGTGAGGAATGTTAATAGCATAACAGAGTCGGAGCCGGGCACAGGCAGTATAGATGTGCTGGACATCGAGCCTCATTCGTCTTTTGAAAAAGGTGGTCCTTCCAGGAAGGCAGGAGAGTCTGCGGTTAAATATATAAAGAAAGCTGTAGAGCTTGCACTGCAAAAGCATGCAGATGCAATTGTAACCGCACCACTGTCAAAAAAATCACTAAGAATGGCTGGCTTCTCGTGGCCCGGACATACTGAGCTGATTGCTGAGCTCACAAAAACTGAAGATTTTGCGATGATGTTTATGAGTGATAAATTAAAAATTATTCTGAGTACTATACACATACCTATTAAAGACGTTCCGAAACATATTAATGAAAAAGGTATACTCAATACTATTAAACTTGCGACAAAAGCATCCGTAATGTGCGGCATCAGGAATCCGAGGATCGCTGTTGCAGGACTTAATCCACATGCCGGTGAGGCCGGGATCATGGGAGATGAAGAGATAAAGGTGATAACTCCTGCGATTAATGAGGCAAAGGCTCAGGGCATTGAAGTATCAGGTCCGTATCCGCCGGATGTTGTTTTTTATAAAACCTTAAAGGGTGAATTTGATATGGTTGTGTGCATGTATCATGATCAGGGACTGATTCCATTTAAGATGCTGGCTTTTGATACAGGTGTTAATGTGACGGTAGGTCTTCCTGTTATCCGTACATCTCCGGATCATGGTACAGCGTTTGATATTGCATGGCAGAACAAAGCTGATCCAGCGAGTATGGTGGAAGCTATAAAGCTTGCTGCCAAAATGGAACTCAGTGAATCTTAATAAAGCGGTCAGTTCTCCATGTTGCCTGCTTTACATTCAATAACATATTAACTGTTCTGACAATTTGCGAATTATATATAACGCATAAAGAATTATGAATATTGTTCTGGCAACAAAAAACAGGAAAAAGATTAAAGAGATAAAAAAAATATATAGCGTTATGGGTACAGTTTCTAAGATATACACTCTTGATGATTTCCCTGTGATGAAAGATGTAATAGAGGACGGGCAGACTTTTGAGGAAAATGCCATTAAAAAAGCGGTTTTTGTAGCAAGGGCAGTAAACATGACAGCTATAGCAGACGATTCAGGCCTTGAAGTAAATGCTCTTAACGGTGAGCCAGGTATTTATTCAGCGCGATATGCTGGAGAGGATGCTGATGACAGGCTGAATGTCGAGAAGCTTTTAATCGAGCTGAAAAATATCCCGGAAGATAAAAGAGGAGCTCGATTTGTCTGTTGTATTGCTCTTGCATCTCTGAAAGAGACTAAAACTTTCATGGGCTATGTTAAAGGAAGAATCGGTACAACTCCAAAAGGGGAACATGGTTTTGGCTATGACCCTTTATTTTATCCGGATGGCTATAACAGGACCTTTGCTGAAATGGATGACAATGAAAAAAACGCGATAAGCCACAGGGCGATAGCATTAAGGCAATTGCAGGAATATTTACTGGAGAACAGAGGTTACATAAAAGGTTTTTGAATAAAGTTGTAATGGAGGAGAATAAATGGATTTAGATGTTGTGATCGGAAATGAATCATTACCTGTTAATATTGAAAACCCCTTTCGTTTTGATATTGCGTCCGTTATGAGCAATATTATTGATTTTGGTAATAAAAATGAAGTTGATCTTGTCCCCTTTCAGCTTGACGAATTGATCAAGAGAATGATTAAAGGCGTTGCAGGTTGTGAGGCAGGATGCCCTTCAGATGCAAAAAGCATTGTAAGAGATGGATTTGGCAATTTTACCCTGGATTATGTTGAAGGTGGGATTTTGACCGCAACTCAGGGCCTTGATAATAATAAAACCCTCCAGATAAAGATATTTCCGGGCTTCTGAATATATTCATCCTGGAATCAGACCACAATTATACTAAGTTAAAGAATTATGAAGAATATGACGATAAATTGGCAACATACTAAAGGAGTAATAGCAATGAAATATAGGTATATATTAAGTGGTTTGTTGTTGTTCATATTTATTACAGGTTATGCTGAAGCCGGGAATTTTGGTGTCGGTGTTCATACTGGATTTGGAGTTATAAAATACGAAGAAGACACTACGTTGTTAGCTGACGAATATCAGTCAGACACGAAACTTACAACAGTTCTACTGGGTGTGTCGGGCGAATATACTTTTCAGAAATTCGAAAATTTGTTTGCCGGAATAACAACAGACTGGGCATTGGGACTGAAAGGTGAGGAACGCTGGGATAAGAATAAGATCAAGTTCCAAACTAACGATGTAAGAATTTTTGCGCAGTTTTATGACGGCCGACTTGGATATAAGAATAACATTGACAAGTTTAATTACAGGCTTTATGGATCATTTGGATGGGACGGGGTACATTTCAGAAGGACGAATTTTGTTGATGAAAATGGGGTGCTAACTGAATCTACTATTGCAGAAACTTTCGGTTTATGGAGAGTCGGAGGCGGATTAAGCATGGGTTACAGAATCGGAAATCTTGTTCTGGATGGCAGGGCTGCATATTCATATTATTTTGACGGGGAAGTTAGAAGTTCCAATAATGATGGGATATGGTTTGACACTAATGGAACATGTCTTGACCTTGGTCTTGGGGTAATATTCCCAGTTGCAGAGGATTTCAATCTTTATATGGGCGGAAGCTATACACGTCTCGAACTCGACGAGAGCGAAGTAAAGAATGGTTTGCAAACCGGAAGACCTTTTGCAAGCAAATTCCCTAACAGCCAAATGCAGATGATTGCAGGTGTTGTCAATCTGACGTATTCGTTTTAGCGTTCAAAACATCACCGCCTTTTTTCTGGCAGCGTATTTATCAAACAGTTTAAGGCCTTCAAGATGTTTCTCTGTAAAGTCGTATGATATTAATTTCCAGTATTCGACCAGTTCTTTTTCGCTGAACCATTTTCTTTGCGGTGCATCTTTTGCTATTGATGAAAAATTGCTGACCGCATATTTCTTGGCATCAATGAGATCATCCGATAATGTTTTAACCAATTCCTTCTTGAGCTGAATAGTTTTATTCTTTACAACCCAGAGAGCGAATACAAACGGCAGACCAGTGTATTTGTACCATAACTCCCCGAGATCATAAATTTCCGGGACAGCTTGTTGATTACCGGAAGACGATAATTTTTTTGCCTCTACCAGTGCTGTATCTCCTATATGTAGAACAGCTGAAAAGGTTGAAAGGGTTTTCTTGACATTACGGTCATTAACAGATTTGAATCTGCAGTTTAATGACAAAAAATCTTTGAGAATAATTTTCAACAATATCGATGATGTTTCAGATTCTGAAGAAACTGCTATCAACTTGCCATCAAGTTCATTTAATGGATATTTCGAAAAAAGCAGAATGCTCCTTATCGGTCCAAATGAACTGATCGAAAAACATGGCAGGAGCACGTATTTGCTCTTATTTCTAAGGTACTCAATCGAAGATGACGGACTGATATCAAGATCATCCTCACGAAGCAATTTATTGAGGAGGGAGGGAACACCTTTGACAAATCTGTATCTGGAAATATCACATCGCCTGTCCAGATAATGAAAGATAGGAAATAAATTGGCATACTGTATTTTCCCTATTCTGAGTTTATTATTATTCATAATTCCTATATTTTATCCCTTGATTACTCCAAGCGGTCTGAGTTTTGCAACCTTTTCTGATAATCCGGCATTATGAACAACATTAACAACATTGGAGGCATCTTTATAGGCTTCAGGCATTTCTTCTGCCAGAGTTCTTTTTCCGGTAGCTCGAACTATTATACCCCTATCCTCCATTTCTCTCCAGATAGCCCGTCCTTTTGCCTTCTTTATAGCCTGATTCCTTGATAATGCTCGTCCGGCGCCGTGGCAGGTTGACCCAAAGGACTCTTTCATGCTTTTTGGAGTGCCAATTAATATAAATGAGGCCCTGCCCATATCACCCGGAATTATTACCGGCTGGCCTGTTTTTCTGTAAATTTCCGGAAGGTCTGAGTGGCCCGGCGGAAATGCCCTTGTTGCGCCTTTTCGATGGACGATCAGTTTCTTTTTTTTGCCGTTTACAATATGTTCTTCCACTTTAGCTATGTTATGTGCCACATCGTACACGAGACTCATGCCGAGCATATGTGGTCCGGCTTTTAAAATTCTCATAAAAGATTCGTTTACCCAATGCATGATGAGCTGTCTGTTTGCCCATGCATAGTTGGCCGCGGCTCTCATTGCCGACATATAATCTCTTGCTTCAGGGCTGTCAAAAGGTGCGCATGCCAACTCTCGGTCAGGAAGGTTTATGCCGTGCTTAATCGCAGAACGCTTCATCACCTCGAGAAAATCAGTACAGACCTGATGTCCAAATCCGCGCGAACCTGTATGGATCATTATCGTAATCTGATTCTTGAATAATCCGAGACTGGATGCAATTGTTTCATTATAAATTTCATCTACATATTGAATTTCGGTAAAATGATTCCCGGATCCTAATGTTCCCAGCTGGTCTCTTCCGCGTTCATATGCTCTTTTGCTAATAATATCCGGATCAGCTCCTTCAAGGCATCCCCGCGATTCTGTATGGTCAATATCTTCGTTATCGCCATATCCCTGCTCGACGACCCACCGTGAACCACTGACCAAAACCTTTTTATAATCCTTAGCATTCAGACGCAGTTTGCTTTTTGATCCCAGACCGGCAGGGATTGTCACATATAACCCTTCAATTAGATCTTTGATATTATCTGAAATTTCTTTTTTAGTGAGCTCGGTTTTCAGAAGCCTGACTCCGCAGTTAATATCGTATCCTACTCCACCGGGAGAGATAATTCCCTCTTTGAGATCGAATGCCGCAACACCTCCGATTGTAAAACCATAGCCTGTGTGAATATCAGGCATTGCAATGGATGAACCTACGATTCCGGGTAGCATTGCTACATTTGCAACCTGGTCTATTGCTTTTTGCTCAAGACTTTTTTCGAGCGTTTCATCTACATAAATAACACCATTTGTA
>CAZVHL010000002.1:0-27066 GCA_964626925.1 uncultured Nitrospiraceae bacterium | reverse complement strand
TTTTTGCTCAAGACTTTTTTCGAGCGTTTCATCTACATAAATAACACCATTTGTATACATGCCGGCTTTGTAGCCTTTAGGTATTTCGAGTCTGTTACTGTCGATTCTGCGGAGTTTTTCAGTAGACATCAACTATCCTCTATTTTCACCTGGCAGGCAGGTATGGAATCTGTAGGGGCGTATTGCAATACGCCCCTACTGCTTTTTGTAATTAACCGGCTGACTCTATTTTTACTGTGTTGATTGGATGTTCCCCGTTAGAGGACAGGCGGGTCAGCATATTTATTTTTGCGAAAGGAAAATGTGTGGGAACGAATAGTGTTCCTTCTGGCACTTCTTCAGAAAGTTTGGCTTTAAGAAAAACTGATCCCTGCTTTGAACTGATTTTTACATGAGAATTATCAGATACCCCGTATTTTTCAGCATCTTTCTCGTTTATTTCAAGCAATGCTTCGGAAATTACGAGGTCAAGAGATTTTGAACTTGTTGACATGATACCGGAGTGCTGCAGGATATCCCTGTTGACCATCTTGAAGGGATATTCATCGTCCGGCTCTTCAGCAGTTTCATATTTAACAGGAACAAACGATCTTTTTTCATCCCCTGAATCCTCTCCGGAAGAAGCTTCATGGATCTCTTTCTGAATCGCATCCAGATTTCTCACTCCGAGTTCCTTTTCCATAGTTACGGCAAGGTTTTTTAATATCATCCAGTCGGGCATTGACTGTCCGGCCGGGTCAACTAATTTGTATACTTTCTGGCTGACGCCTTCTGCATTGGTAAAAGTCCCGTCCTTTTCCCCCCAGCTTGAAGCAGGCAGAACTACATTGGCAAGCTTTGCTGTTTCTGTTAACAGAATATCCTGTACCACCAGAAAATCCAGTGACTTCATGTTTCTGATTACCTGATTACTGTCAGGGAAAGATGTAACAGGATCTTCGCCCATTATATATAATGCTTTTAATGGCGAATTTTCACTGTAGAACATATCCAGGATAGTCTTGCCTTTATATTCTGTATCAGGTCTGATGCCCATCTCGTACATCCCGTAAGAATTAGCATACTCTGCCGGAATCTGCAGGGTGTCAGGGTCATCGCCTAAAATATTAACAAGGTTGGAAGCAGCAAAAACTGTATCCAGTCCCTTTGTGTTTTCGGATGCTCTGACAGACAGGGAAATCATTCTGCTTTTTGCAGTACTCAATGAATCAGCCATTGAGAGAAGGTCTTCAACTGCTATGCCGGTAATTTTTGATACTTTTTCAGGAGAGTAATCCTTTAATGATTCCTTAAGAGATGAGAAGTCAGATATTTTCGCGACTGTGTCTTTATCATAATTGCCCCTGTCAATTATGATTTTTATGATTCCGTTTAATAGTGCGACACTTGTACCGTCGTTTATCCTGTGCCATGAGGAAGAATGCTTTGTAAGTTTTGTTTCTCTTGAATCAACAACAATAAGCTGAGCTCCTTCACGCTTTGCCTGAAGGATATTCAGACCAAAGACAGGATGTGTCACACTTATATCTGATTCAAGAATAAGGATTATATCTTTGCCAAGGGGAGATTTAAGATTTATGGGATGACTGCCCTGGCCGAATGTTTTTTTCCATGCATGCTGAACTTTTGAATAACCAAAGGCAGATGATGAGTCAATGTTATTTGACCCGACAACTGTTCTCATGAATTTCTGCAGCATATAGTTGTCTTCATTTGTACAACGAGGTGAACCGATCGCTCCGATTGAATCAGCTCCATGGCTGGCCTTAATATTTTTTAACTTATCCGCAATATATGACAAGGCTTTTTCCCATGAAACACTCCTGAATTCATCATCTTCTTTTATCAACGGAGTCCTGATCCGGTTTTCACTATATATATAATCGATTCCGAATCTGCCCCTTCCGCACAGATTCCCGTCGCTTACACCATTGCCGGTTTTACCACGCGCCCGGAGGATTTTCCCCTCTCGTATTCCGAGAGTGAGAGTACAGCCGACCCCGCAGAAAGGACAGATCGAATCCTTTTCCTCAAGAAACCATGAACGGGCTGTGAACTTATAAGGTTTACTTAAAATGGCTCCGGTTGGACAGACGTCAAGACATTGTCCGCAGTAATCACATTCGAGGATTTCACCAAAAGCGGGCTGAACAACGGTCGGGAACCCCCTGCCGATCAGACCGAGAGCTGCTCTTCCCTGATGTTCCGCGCATATCCTTACACATTTACCGCAGAGTATGCACCGTCTTGAAGTGAGTTCAATTAACGGTCCCCTTACATCAGCTGACGCCTCTTTTCTATGCCTGATAAACCTGGCTTCAGGTTTACCGTATTCATATGCGAGGTTCTGGAGATCGCATTCACCTGCTTTGTCACACTCAGGACAATCAAGAGGGTGATGAACAAGCATCAGTTCAATAACGGTCTGTCGTAATTTCCTGAGCTTGGGTGTATCTGTAATAACGGACATGCCCTCTTCAGCAGGAGACGAACATGCTGCAAAAAGCCTACGCTGACCCTCAACTTCTACAATGCATAGCCTGCAACCGCCATAAGGTCTTAATCTTTTGTCATAACAAAGGTTCGGTATATAAATGTTGTTATTCAGTGCTGCATCGAGTATAGTTGCTCCTTTTTCTGCTGTAACATTTTTCCCATTGATCGTCAATTTAATCATTCATATCACCCCTAATCCTTTGCTGCCGGTTCAGGTTTTTCTTTGGGTAGGGCAGGGCCTATCTTTATTGAGCCGAATTTGCAAGTGTCATAGCATGATCTGCACTGTATACAAAGCTCCTGAATGATTCTGTGGACCTTTTTCTTTTCTCCCACAATAGCCTGCTGGGGGCATGCTTTAAGACATGCCTGGCAGCCTTTACAGAGTTCTTCAGTTATACGAAATGAGCATAGATTGCTGCATATTCCCGAATGGCACCAGTGGTCTTTTATATGCGCCTCATATTCGTTTCTGAAATATTTTATTGTGGTGAGGACAGGGTTTGGAGCTGTCTGTCCAAGACCGCAGAGTGAAGTTGCGATAATATCGCTGCTCAGGTCTTCAAGTGTTTCTATATCACCTTCTTTCCCCCTGCCTTCGGTGATGTCAGTAACCATATCAAGCATAACTCTTGTTCCAACTCTGCATGGAGTGCATTTGCCGCAAGATTCATCAGCGGTAAATTCGAGAAAAAATTTGGATGTACTTACCATGCATGTGTCTTCATCCATAACAACCATTCCTCCGGAGCCCATAATTGCGCCTGTCTTCACGACATCTTCATAAGTTACCGGAATATCAAGCAGGCTTTCAGGAATGCATCCTCCTGAAGGACCGCCCATCTGTACGGCCTTGAATTTTTTCTTTTTCTTACTGATTCCACCGCCAATATCGTAAATTATAGTTTTTAACGGAGTCCCCATCGGAACTTCAACAAGGCCAACATTTTTGATATCACCTGTAAGGGCAAATACCTTTGTGCCTGGACTCTTTTCAGTGCCTAAAGTTCTGTACCATTCAGCTCCATGCAGGATAATTGGAGAAATCTGTGCAAGGGTTTCAACATTATTCAGTACAGAAGGTTTATCCCACAGCCCTTTATGAGCAGGGAAAGGAGGGCGGGGTCTTGGCATGCCGCGCTTTCCTTCAATCGAACGCATCAACGCGGTTTCTTCACCGCATACAAAAGCGCCTGCACCGAGATATATTTCGAGATCAAAATCTAAACTGCTGCCAAGAATATTTTCTCCAAGCAATCCGTTTTCACGACAATCATTTATTGCATTTTGCAGTCTTTCAACAGCAAGGGGGTACTCAGCCCTGACGTATATGATTCCTTTGCCTGAGCCGATTGCTTTTGCCCCAATAATCATTCCTTCAATGACCGAATGGGGATCAGCTTCCATGACTGATCTGTCCATAAAGGCGCCGGGGTCTCCCTCGTCACCATTGCATAACATATATTTTTCGTCTGCTACTGATTTGGAAGCGAATTCCCATTTTAAACCTGTAGGAAAACCAGCGCCTCCGCGTCCTCTGAGGCCGGAATCTTTCATCACCTTGATTATATCTTCAGGCGTCATATCATTAAGAGCACTGGCAGCAGCCAGATAACCGTCACGGGCAATATATTCATCCAGACTCTCCGGATCAATAAGTCCCTTATTTCTTAACACCCTGAGAACCTGGTGTTTGAAGAAGGGTATGTCATTCATCAGAGGGATCGCTAATCTCTTTTCAGGTTCTTTAAACATCAACTTTTCATACGGCCTGCCTTTCAGAAAGTGCTCTTCGACCAGCTTGGGGATCTCTTCTACAGTTAATTTCTGGTAAAAAATTTCTTCTGGGTAAACCAGCATTACAGGACCCTCGGCACAGAAACCGTTACATCCGGTAGAAACGATTTTAATTTCATTTGCAAGCCCTCTCTTATCCAACTCGTCCTGTAGAGCCACCTTTACTTTAGGTGTTCCGCTTGCCACACAACCGGTTCCGGCACACAGTAATAAATTAGCACGATACTTTTCCATAAACTTTCTCCGTGTTAGTACGTTGTCTCACTTCCTAAAACAACTGCATATTTTTCTACAGGATTTCCTCCCAGAACATGTTCACTGAATATCTCCTTCATTTTATCCTTTGTGATATCACCGTATTTTACTGGGGGCTTGTTTAACAGCTCTACTGTGACCATCGGCTCACGTGCACAGAGACCGGCGCATCCGGAAGTTGTGGTTATCACATCTTCTGTTTTTGCACGTGCAATTTCGTCCAGTAATTCTGTCATGATGTCCCTTGCCCCGGCCGCTATTCCGCATGTTCCCATATGAACGGTGATTTTTGCCCTGTAACCGCCTTCACGCAGTGTAAATGTTGCTTTCTGTTTATCTTTAATTTTTTTCAGATCCTGGATGGTTAATTTAGGCATTTTTTATCTCCCTCGTTTTTAGGAAAACTGCTCCAGTATTTCCGGTACTTTTTTGGGACTCATTGCTCCGTATGTTTCTTCGTCGATCACCATCACAGGAGCCAGACCGCATGCACCAAGACACCTGACGGTTTCGATAGAGAACTTTTTGTCCTCTGTTACATCACCTACATCAATATTCAGGTCTTTCTTGATTCTGTTCAGGACATCTTCAACCCTTTTAACATAGCATGCAGTACCAAGGCATATCCTGATGTTATGGTCACCTCGGGGTTTCATCGTGAAGAATGAATAAAAAGTAACAATGCTGTGAATTTCTGCCGGGGATATGTTAAGTCCTTTTGCTATTCGTTTCTGAACTATAGGGGGGAGATACCCTACGATCTTCTGACAGTGCTGGAGCACAGGGATTGAACTGCCCGGTATATTCTTGTATTCATTTATTACACTGTCTAATTCCTCAATCATCAAGGGAGGGAACTCCTCTTTTGTTGCAGTATCCACAGGTGCTTTTTCTTTCAGCCACTCAATAGCCTTTTGAGTGACATCAATCAGGGCTGAAGGAGTGAATGGCTTTGGCACGTAATCGATTATGCCTACCTCAAGGGCGTCCTTAATAGTATCCTGAGAGGGGTATCCTGTTATTATGATTATGCCTGTGTCAGGACGGTTCTGCTTAATCCATCGGATAAGAGTTATCCCATCAACTTCAGGCATTTTGAGGTCGGTGATAACAAGGTCAAAGGGCATCTGTTCCATTTTCAGGATCGCATCTTTTCCGCTGAGGGTGCTCTCAACATTGTACCCTTCTGACTTAAGAACTGTTTCGCAGCTTTTGATAATTATAGGTTCATCGTCAACGACCAGGATTTTCATGTTATCTGACATACCATCTCCTTGCAATTGCTGACCGTTATTAGTTATCAGGACGGAATGTTATGTATTTTTAATGCGCAACAGCACGATTATATAATTAATTGATAACTAATAACTGATTTTATTCGGTGCTCAAAGGCATTACTTTTGCCAACCACATAAGCCATCCTTCTGACAGATGTTCTTTGAGCAATTCACACATCACATCGTTTGCCTTTGTGTTAATCTCTCTTATTTCAGCATTCATTGGCGAAAGCAGGTCACTGCCCTTTCCACTGCTTGTATATATTTTCGCAAAAGGTTGTCCTGCATCAACCTTGTCAAGGTTCTTGATAAATTCTATATAAGTAAGGTCCCCTGACAAATGCCAGTATCTTAAGTCACATCCCATCTCCCATAAGCCGTTCTCTGCCGGACGCGCCCAGGTTCCTTCTTTATAAAAAATGACGGGGTTTTCCTTGTCCTGCAAGGAAACTATTGAGTCCCTGAATTCATCTATGAATGCCTGCCTTAATATCCATCCTTTTGTATCAAATATTTTTTTTGCTACATTAAGCATGAAATCCGGGGTGAAAGGTTTTTCAATGTATTCAAATGCTCCGAGATTTGTTGCTTCTTTGGCGTCTTCAAGAGTTGGGTAGCCTGTAATTATTACAACATCAGTTTTGGGCTTGATGACTTTTGCTTCCCTGAGAACCTCTATTCCGCTTATATCAGGAAGCCTGACATCAGAGATGAACAGATCAAAGTCTTCTTTTGCCAGCTTGTTAAGGGCTTCTTCGCCTTTTTCAACCGTTGATATACTGTAGCCCTCTGCGCCGAGAATTCTTTTACAGCTTAAAGTTACAACAGGATCATCATCGAGTACTAATATTCTTCCCTTTTCCATGGTGCCCCTTCATAAATATATTTATTATAAATCACAAACAAAACTATTCTATCATACTATCTACGTTATTTAACCAGCTATTTATATCATTCTTAATAAATTTTATTACTTCCGGGGTATTTATTGGAATACCGTCAAGCTGCCTTTTTAAATCCCCAGTATCAAGGGTATATGAACTGTTTCCCTTTTTATGCTCCAATATAAAATCAATGTCTGGATGTGAAACAATTAATACAGTCATTGTTTTTTCAATATCTCCCATAGGTTTTCTGTCTATATGGTCATGCTGAAAGCGGGCTGTAACTGTAGAACCTTTGCCCTGCCCTGTTTCTATTTCCAAATCTCCCCCGCATTCTCTGGCGGTCTGAGCAAGAAGCGGGAGTCCCAGGCCGACCCGTCGGACTGATTTTGTTGTATAAAAGGGGTCGCAGGCGCGTTTCACCATCTCTTTATCCATTCCCCTGCCATTATCACAGATTTCTAAAAGTAACAGATTGGCTTTAATATCTTCAAGGATCAGTATTTTTATCTTGCTGGCGCCTGCCCTAATTGAGTTCTCGACAATGTCTAAAATATGTAATGAAAGGTCTTCCATGTTTTTTTACTGCCATTCCACTTTTCTGCCCTCGATCTTATCCAGGGCAAGTTTTATTTCCTGCAAAGTTGGCTGTTTCATGTAAAAAAAAGTTGTCCTTTGCCCGATTTCGCTTATACGATGAGCATCGGACGAAGACACCCATGCAACAGTATCATATTTTCTGAACGACTGTTCAGCATTTTCCCTGCTGATGTTTGGAGACATTTCAAGTGCGTCAAATAGCAAATCCTCCGGAATAAAGCCGAGTTGAGAAATTATACTGAATGTTGTCTTATCAACGTGGGATGCCACCGCAATGCCGCCAAGAGAATGGATTGTGTTTACTATTGAGCCTGCTTCCAGTGCTGTTGCTGCTATAAGTAATCTTTTATTAAAATATTCCACCTCATCAGCAGCATTTACAACAATCTGTTCTCCAAACCGTTTTTCGTCATTTTCTCCGGGAAGAAGGTTCTTATATATAATCGCCTGAAGATTCAGTATGCTATCGATATCATCAAACAGTGCCAGAATGTGAGCTTCTTCAGATGATGTTATTTCCATTCCGGCAAGCACCGTAACATCAGATCCTTTGGCCGCATTTATCACTGCTATGATATTTTCTGCTGAGTTGTGGTCAGTAACAGCGATTATGTCTATTCCTTTAATAGAGGCTGTTTTTACTATAGATAATGGTGACATCTCAAGGTCGGCGCATGGAGAAAGGCATGTATGAATGTGAAGATCAACTTTGAATTTTTTCAGCATTTAAAGAAAATATTGAGGTTCAACCTCAATATAAAGACGGTGTATTTAATTCAGCATCTGGTATAGTCTGCCTGCGATCTCAAATGTGGTCAGAGGTGTGGTCATAATCGCAACTTTTTCGGTTTCAGCCTTTTTCAGGATTTCTTGCTCTGGCTGCCTGCCTCCAACGATAACGATACCTGCCAGGTTATTTAATCCGGCGACAGCCACGATATTCATATGCATTTGAAGAGTGATCCATATATTGCCATCTTTACTGTTGGCCATGACATCAGAAAGCAGGTCACTTACATAAGCTCCTGTAACCTGAGTATTCAGACAGCTGTTACAGGTTTTGAGATCCAAGGAAATTTCTTTTACAACGTCATCAAGTTTCATTTTTTCCCCTCAAGGTTTTTCACACTAATTATCAAAAATTTACAACCATCTCTATGGTTGTTCCCTCGCCTACTACAGTATCAATATTGAATTTATTAGAATTCTTTTTCATGTTAGGCAGTCCCATACCTGCTCCCCATCCCATTTCCCGTACCCAGTCAGGTGCGGTTGAATAGCCTTCCTGCATCGCAAGTTCAATGTCTTCGATGCCTGGACCCATGTCTTCGATTTTTATGCTGATATAATCAGGTGTAATGTTATAGTGTAATGATCCGGCGGCTGCATAAATAATTACATTCATTTCCGCTTCAAAAGTCGCAATGGTTACGCGCCTGACGATTTCTTCCTTTACTCCAAGCTCCAGAAGCTTGACTTTCAGCTGTGTCGATGCTTCACCCGCGTTCACAAAATTACCGCCTATTAACTGGAAACTTCCTTCTATTGTGTTATTCAGATTTAAGGTCATTTAAAATTTCTGCGAGCAGCCCGGTAATCCAGCCTTATAGAGTCTTCCTGAGGCCGAATACATGCATAATGGTGTAATAAGCAGGGAGATATTCTTGTTTTCTGCAAGTTCAACTATATGCTGATCAGGCTTTTTGTTCAGAACGAAAACAATTATCTTGATTCCGGCGATCTCTGCTGTACGGATGACCTGAGGCTGGATCAGGCTGGTAATAAGAAGCGAATTTGGTGTGTGGTAATATAAAACAGCACTCATCATGTCAGTACTACAGGCACTTTTTATATCAATATCGCTTCCGTTTGGATTTACGATAATGTCAGCTTCGAGGATATCGGCTATTTCTTTTGCAGTCACAGTTATTTTTTGCCTACTGATTTCTAAAGTTCAAGAAATATTATTTTGTAATCTGTTTGGAGTTATCATCAGACTCTTCAAAAACCTCTTTAACTGCCGAAATCAGCATATCGGGTGTGAACGGTTTTTCTACGAAATTAAATGCCCCGAGTCTCAATGCCTGAACTGCGGTATCAACTGTGCTGTAGCCGGTTATCATAACTACTTTAGTTTCAGGCCAGGTCGCCTTTACTTTATTTAATACTTCAACACCATCCATGTCAGGCATTTTTAAATCAAGCAATACAAGGCTGAAAGATTCTTTTTCAAGAAGCTCTATGCCTTCCTTCCCACTGGAGACAGATTTTATGTCATAGCCCTCAGGCTCCAGAGTCCTTTCACAGCTTGACCTTACAATGGCTTCATCATCAATTACCAATATTTTTTTCATAGTTAGCTCATTCAGACATCGGTAGTCTAACAAAAAAACTGGTGCCTTTACCATACGTACTTTTTACTTTGAGATGTCCTCCCAAATGCTTTACAATTCCGTGACTTACCGATAATCCAAGACCTGTTCCTTTACCTACCGGTTTTGTAGTAAAAAAAGGTTCGAACAGTTTTGGCATGTTTTCTTCAGAGATTCCACAGCCGTCATCAGTGAATTCTATTTCGATAAAATTTTTGTTATCTTCCGGAGTGGTACGTGTCACAACTGTAATATTACCCCGGCCATTCATTGCATCAACTGCATTGATAAACATATTCAGGAAAATCTGCTGGAACTGCGTTGCATCACCATAAACAACAGGATGTGAATCTTCCAAATTCATATTGAACTTGATATGATGAAATTTTTCCTGGTTTTTAACCATGAATACTGTACGGTTCAGCAAATCATGTATACTTACCTCCCCTTTGTCAGAAGGGGTTGCGCGGGCAAATGTTAAAAGATTTTTGATAATCTTTGAGCATCGATCAGATTGTTCAATAATTACATTCAGATCTTCTGCTTCGGTACTATCAGCAGGGAACCGTTTTTTAAGCAAATGCGCAAATGTTACGACCCCTGTCAGCGGATTATTTATTTCATGTGCTACTCCTGCTGCCATTCTGCCGAGGGATGCAAGCTTTTCTGTCTGCATCAGATTGTTGTGAGTTGTTTGTATTTCCTCGGTTTTCTTTGCAATTTCCTCTTCGAGCATCTGTGTCCATTTTTCCCTCTGGTCACTGGCTGCCTTCAGATCATTTATCATGGAATTAAAAGTCTTTGCCAGAACACCCATTTCATCTACCGAGTTAATAGGGACAGAATGATTGAGATCGCCACTGGCCACTTTATCCATTGCTTTGACAAGTACCTGTACCGGTTTTGACACTATTTTATAGATGATAATGCCGAGAAATGTTGATACTGCCAGGACAAATAATGCTACATAAGCAGATAATGCCAACCCCTGCTTTAATAATGCTTCATCAAGAACTGCCAGAGAAAGATCAGATTCAATGAATCCGAGAATTTCCTGATCCTTGGCATGTGCATGGCAGAGTGCTGTGTAGCAGGAGGGTTCATTTGGAATCACACTGACAATTCTGAGAGCAGTAAATCCTTCATCGTCTTTATAAACGTTCCACTGTTTTCGTTCAGACAATAGCGCGGCGGATTCTTCAGGTTTTGGATGACAACCCAGGCAAGCTAATGTAGTCTTGTCAATTGATTTTCCAACATCTTCTACTGATGAAGAATATTTTATATTGCCGTCGTGGTTGAAAATGGTAACTTTCTCTACTCCGACTGGAGTGCTCAGATTTTCAAGAGTATTTTGTATTTCCTCTCTCGCGCGGGTAAGCATGTGCGAATGGGTGCTTCTTTTTGCAAAATCCATAAAAGATATACCATAATTTAGCGCAATAGACATGATATCCTGTTTCTGTTTTGACCGTATCGCATACCAGAAGAGAAAAGTTACCACTATCATCACCAGTCCGATGGCGATGATAAGCTTTGCGGCAATTGACTTTTCTGGATTACGAAAAATATTTCTCATATACAGTGTGTATTATAAGAGTCATTTGTTTTTTTTTAAAGATAAAAATGTTGTTATAAATGATTAATAACTAGAGATAAACAAGATTTATATCCATTGACATAGATTAAATTATTGTGTATAACACCTACTGTATGCCCGGAACTTATATCCCTACAGATTATTTTCCGATTGCTGTGTTTATTGTCATTGCGGAATTGATCGGACTTGGAGCGCTGGTTGGTGGTCTACTTATAAGGCCGCGGAGGCCGTACGTCCAAAAACTTGTACCTTACGAATCCGGGAATCTGCCTATAGGAGAACCAAGATATAAGTTTTCTGTCAGGTTTTATATAATAGCGATGCTGTTTGTTGTATTTGATGTAGAAGCAGTTTTTCTCTATCCATGGGCAGTGGCATATAATAAACTCGGCATTTTTGGGTTTGTGGAAATGATGCTGTTTATTGTAATTCTTCTGATCGGCTACGTATATGTCTGGAAAAAGGGAGCCTTTAACTGGGAATGATCAGGTAGCTATCAGTCATTAATCTGCGAAAAGATAATATCTGGTCCCAAATTAACAACGGTCATGAACACTGATAATCATAAATTAGTAGAGGTTGAAAAGGGCATAAAGATAATTCCTGCCGCGAATACTATCATTATGTCGCTGGATAAGGTAGTTAACTGGGCAAGAAGCGGTTCTCTCTGGCCAATGACATTCGGACTTGCCTGCTGTGCAATCGAAATGATGGCATCAGGGTCGAGTCATTATGATTTTGACCGTTTTGGCGTTGTTTTTCGTGCATCACCGAGGCAGGCTGATGTCATAATTATAGCCGGTACAGTTACAAAGAAAATGGCTCCTGTAGTCAGGAGGGTGTATGACCAGATGGCTGAGCCGCGGTATGTCATTGCGATGGGCAGCTGTGCCTGTACCGGGAATATATATAATACTTATGCTGTGGTGCAGGGTTGTGATAACTTTTTGCCGGTTGACGTGTATGTGCCGGGATGTCCTCCCAGGCCGGAGGCGCTTATGCAGGGCGTAATGAAACTTCAGGAGAAAATACAGAAGGAGTATTTCAGATGGAGCCCATGGAGATAGTTAAAAGGCTTAAAGAAAAATATTTAAATGAAATTGTTGATGTCAGACAGTTCATGGATCAGGTTTTTGTTAGTGTTAAACGGGAAAGAATTGTCGATATATGTCGCTTTCTTCATGATGATCCCGAAATAAGCATGCACTATCTGGCTGATTTATGTGGTGTTGATTACCCTGAAAGAAAATTCCGTTTTGAAGTAGTCTACAATCTTTATTCTCACAAATTTGGACACCGCATTGCTATAAAGGCATTAGTTCCCGAGGATGACCCGACTATCGAAAGTGTTGTAACGATCTGGAATGGTGCAAACTGGCATGAAAGAGAGGCGTGCGACATGTACGGAATTGTATTTAACGGGCACCCTGATTTGAGACGCATATTGATGCCCGAAGATTGGGAAGGATATCCTTTACGAAAAGACTATCCGCTTAAAGGCAGAAAAGACTGGGAATACAGAGGATATGAAGAAGTTAAAGATTTACACAGCCATGATGATGAATGGAATATCGTACCCTGAAATTATAAATATAATCTCTTATTCTATTTTCCAACTGGAAGATAATGAAAACAGAAGCTGAAGAGAGTTCACGCATATCTACATCAGAAATGACCCTTAACATGGGTCCTCAGCACCCTGCGACGCATGGAGTGCTCAGACTCGTTCTTGATCTTGACGGGGAGACCGTTGTAAAGTGCACGCCATATGTAGGTTATCTCCACCGGGGCGTTGAAAAACTTGCCGAGCATAGGACTTACCTGCAGATATTACCACTTACCGATCGGCTTGATTACACTGCAGCTATGTCAAGTAACATAGGTTATTGTGTGGCAGTAGAAAAGCTCTTTGGGATCAAGATGCCGGAGAGAGCGGAATACATCAGAACTATAGTGTCCGAGATGTCACGTATCGCAAACCACCTTCTCTGGCTGGCGACTCATGCGCTTGATATAGGCGCGATGACCGTTTTTCTTTACTGTTTCAGGGAAAGAGAAACGATTTTGGACCTTTTCGAGAGACTCTGCGGTGCCAGACTCACCGTAAGTTATCCAAGAATAGGTGGCTTGAAAAACGATGTTGATGCTCAATGGCTCAAAGACCTCTACAAGTTCACGGAAGAATTTCCATCAAGAGTGGAGCAGTACGAGACGCTGATTAACAAGAACCGTATCTGGCTCAGAAGAACCAAAAATATCGGAGTAATATCAGCAGAAGATGCAATTAACTGGGGACTGAGCGGACCGACACTTCGGGGGTCTGGAGTTCCGTATGATGTAAGGAAATCTGTACCTTACGGAGTTTATGACAAAGTTAAATGGGAAGTGTGCACAGGTAAAAATGGTGACATTTATGACCGTTACCGTGTGAGGATGGATGAGTTCCGTCAATCCAACTCTATTATCAGACAATGTATAGATCAGATACCTGAAGGCCCGATTATGGCTGATGCTCCTAAATTCACATTGCCTGCAAAAGACAAGGTCCTTAGTGACATGGAACATATGATCCACCATTTTGTACTGATTACCAAGGGACCCCAGACCGCGCCAGAAGGTGAAATTTATGTTCCGACTGAAGTTCCAAAAGGGGAACTCGGTTTTTACTTTGTGAGTGACGGAAGCGGAAAACCTTATAGAATGAGAATAAGGTCACCTTCCTTTGTACATGTCTCGGCTTTGCCCAAACTCTGCGAGGGTTCCATGATTGCAGATGTAATCGCTAATATCGGAAGTATAGATATAGTTCTGGGAGAATGTGACAGATGATACAAACCGGGAACTGAAGAATGTTTAATGAGACTGTTTTAAAAGAAATTGAAGAGATAAAGTCGAAATATCCTTCGCGAAGAAGCGCTCTGCTGCCTGCACTGTATGTTGCACAGAGGGAATTTGGCTGGCTCAGTCATGAAGCAATGCTGAGCGTCTCAAGTGCACTGAACCTGCCGGCAGCATTGGTGAGAGGCACTGCTTCATTTTATTCAATGTTCAGGCACAAACAGGTTGGCCGTCATGTTATACAGCTCTGCACTAACATTTCATGCATGATTCTGGGATCAGATAAGCTCGTGGATTTGATTAAAACTAAATATGGGGTGCCGCAAAACGGAACCAGCGAGGACGGAAGGTTTTCACTTGTTATTATGGAGTGTATAGGAGCATGCGGTACTGCACCGGCAATGCTTGTAAACACAGATTTTCACGAGAATCTGACAGAGAAAAGCATAGAAGAGATACTGAAGAAGTACAAATAACGAATAACCATTCATTTATAGCTTTAAATTGATATGGAAAAAGTTTTACTGAAAAACATAGACAATCCTGATTCTGCGAATATTGATGAGTACCTTAAGGTTGGCGGGTACAAAAATCTGTCTGCTGCTTTTGAACGTAAACCAAAAGATATAATCGAAGAGATCAAAAAATCAGGGTTAAGAGGCAGAGGCGGAGCTGGTTTTCCGACCGCAATGAAATGGAGTTTTGCCATTGCAGATCCTAAATTTCCCAAGTACCTGATATGCAATGCTGATGAAGGAGAGCCCGGCACCTTTAAGGATAGACCTATACTCGAGAAAAACCCTCATCTGTTAATAGAAGGGATGGTGATATCAGGGTATGCCCTTGGTTCTGAATATGGATATATATATTTGAGGGGTGAGTATCCTGATGCAAATGATATTTTAAATAAAGCGATCAGGCAGGCATACGAAAAGAACTATCTTGGCGACAGTATTCTCGGCAAAGGAATAAAGTTTCATCTGTCAGTACATCAGGGAGCAGGGGCGTATATTTGCGGGGAGGAGACAGCCCTGATCGATTCTCTTGAAGGAAGAAAGGGGCAACCAAGAACCAAACCTCCTTTCCCTGTAAATGTTGGCGTCTGGAATATGCCAACCATTGTTAATAACGTCGAGACTCTGGCCAATCTGCCATATATTATTGAGATCGGAGGTGAGGCGTATTCTGCTATTGGGAGCAGTGATTGCCCCGGGCCGAAGCTATTCTGTGTGAGCGGTTCGGTGAATAAGCCCGGTGTATATGAACTGCCTATGGGAACAAGCCTCAGGGATATTATTTTTGATCATTCAGGAGGCATCAGGAACGGTGCAGAACTTAAGGCCGTTATGCCGGGAGGTATATCTACCCCTGTTTTACCTGCTGATAACATAGACTGCGCAATGGATTTTGTTGCTATGCCGAAGGCAGGAAGTATGCTGGGTGCAGGGGCGGTTATAGTTATGGATGATTCGGTCTGCATGGTGAAGGTGGCGTACAGGTCGCTAAAGTTTTTTGAACACGAATCGTGCGGCAAATGCACCCCGTGCAGGGAAGGCTGTGAATGGCTCAGGAAGATCCTTCAGCGAATTGAATATGGTGAGGGCAGGGAAGGGGATATCGAACTTCTCCTGGATATAACCGGAATGATGACAGGCAGAACTTTCTGTGCTCTTGGCGATGGCGCGGCAGGCGTGGTTGACGGAATGATCAAACATTTCAGAAATGAATTTGAGGAACATATAAAAACTAAACAATGCAAATTAAGCGGTTGAAATAATTTGTATGGATAATACAGAACAAAGTCAAACTTGACGCCATGATAACGATTACCATAAACGGAAAAGAGATAACCATGGAGAAGCCGATAACGGTTCTTCAGGCGGCCCGTCAGTCCGGCATAAAGATTCCTACTATGTGCGATCATGAGATGCTCAAGCCTTATGGCGGGTGCAGGCTGTGTGTTGTAGAAGTGGAGAGAATGCCTAAACTTCAGAATGCATGTTCTCTGATGGTAGCAGACGGAATGGTGGTAACAACGGAATCGGAAGTTATATCTAAAGTTCGCAGAGGGATTCTGGAATTCCTGCTGATAAATCATCCTCTTGATTGCCCATATTGTGACAAGGCAGGGGAGTGTGATCTCCAGGACCATGTCCATAAATATGGCCCTTCTATCGGGAGATTTAAAGAAGAAAAGAGAAAAGTACCGGAAAGCCACCATGATCAGATCCTGACAAGGAATATGGAAAGATGTGTTGTATGCACCAGATGCGTCAGGATGTGTGATGACGTGCAGGGGGCTTCCGCAATTGATATGGTCGGAAGGGGCGGCAACACAAAGATGGAGCCCTTTTCCTCAAAATCATTTAACTGCGAATATTGCGGCAACTGCCTTACGGTCTGTCCGGTTGGAGCTATACTGAGCCGCTTGTACATTCACAGCTACAGACCATGGCAGGTTGATGAAGAAGTGGAAACTATCTGTTCCTATTGCGGTGTCGGCTGTTCTCTTGTAGTTCAGATCAGGGATGATTCGATAAAACGTGTGATTCCAAAGATAGGGCTTGGTTTAAACAAAGGGCTTCTCTGCGCTATGGGCAGATTTGGTTACGAATATATAAGTGACTCAGGCAGACTCAGACATCCGCTTATAAGAATAGATGGCGAACTTCAGCAAACTTCATGGAGTGAAGCATTTAAATTCATTGCTGAAAAATTAAATGAGATAAGGAAAGCCAGCGGTGGTACTTCTATTGCGGGCATTGCGTCCCCGAGATGTTCAAATGAGGACAATTATGTATTCCAGAAATTTATACGTATGGCCTGCGGGTCTAACAATATAGATTCAATTTCGAGGACAGGTTACGCGGCAGCGCAGAAATATTTTGAAGACCTTCTTGGCCAGGGTATTACAGCCAACCTCATTAGCGGACTTGAAAACTCTGAAGTGATTGTTGTGATGGGATCTGATCCTACTGTGGTCAATCCTATACTTGGGCTTTCGATCAGAGAGGCTGCGAGACGGGGAGCAAAGGTCGTTGTATTTGGTAATGCAAAGGGGCTGGACAAATATAAAGCTTTTCAGATCACCCCATCAGTTTTTAATGAGGCAGCTGTCCTTGAGCAGCTGTTAATCGGGATTTCCCGTGATAAAGGTGTGCGTGGTGAGAAACTGGATGTGGACAATGGTATTCGTGAGCTTGTTGAAAAATCATCCAAACAGATAGATGTAGCCAATTTAGATGAACTCAGGAACATTTTATCAGCAAGCAGTTCAACTTCTTTTGTCTTTGGTATGGATCTGGTTCAGCGCAGTGATGGACACAGGTCGATTTTCGCGGTAGCAGGGCTGACATATTTACTTGAGTCAAGACTTTATCTCCTTTCGGAGGGACCGAATGAGCAGGGACTTATAGATGCAGGGTGTACCCCTGACATGCTCCCTGGGGGCAGGCCAATAGACATCCAGGATTTCAAGTTGAAATATCAGGAGGAATGGGGTGGTGACATTCCTGTCCCTGATGGCATGACTCTTTTTGAAATGATGGATGGAGCCAGGAATGGCACTCTAAAGGCTTTGTATGTAATGGGTGAAAATCCTGTATTTAACCTGCCCGGAGGAGCTGATATTAAAGAAGCATTAAAATCACTTGAGTTCCTTGTGGTTCAGGATATTTTTCTTAACGAGACAGCTCAGTTGGCTGATGTTGTCCTTCCGGCACTCGGCTGGACAGAAAAAACCGGCACATACACCAATCTTGAACGACGGATTCAGCTTCAGCGGAAGGCGGTTAATTCGTCTAACGGGATGGAAGACTGGAAAATAATAGCGGATATCTCCACATTAATGGGATATAAGATGGGATATTCGGAAGTAGAGGATATAATGGATGAGATTGCGAGAGTATCGCCGCTTTATCGTGACCTCAGTTACAGGGAAATAAGCAAAGGTAAATGCTTATGGCCATATCATGGTGAGCCGTTAAGAGGGGAAATTTGTGAACTGTATGCGGGGAATGGTGCAGGAGGTGACTATAACGCGGACTATTACATTACCCTTGACAGACTGCTGTTTCATTCCGGCACTGTTTCGAGGAAATCTCCGGCTCTTATGAAAATATGTCCTGAGCCTACCCTGAGGATAGGTTCTGAAACTGCCAGAAAAGTCGGTGTCAGTGAAGGTGATATCGTGAAATTTTCCACATCTACCGGAAGCTTTAAGGCCCCCGTGTCGATTGATGAGTCTATTTATGACAACAGGGTGTTACTGAGTAATAATTTTGAAGGTAAGGGACTGTTCAGTTTATTGAACTACAGGCTTGACCCTGTTACCGGGGCACCCGGCATCGAAGGGTGTGAGGTGAAAATTGAAAAAGGATAGGAAGACAGATTGAGATATGCTTGAAGCTATCTGGATAGCGATTAAGGTTTTCTTGGTTATAAATGTAGTCCTGATTCATGTGGCCTATGTTGTTTACTTTGAGCGCAAGGTGATCGGTCATATGCAGGCGAGGATGGGTCCGATGCGTGTAGGATGGCACGGGCTGCTGCAGCCTATTGCAGATGGCATTAAGCTTTTTTTTAAAGAAGATATTATGCCTTCATCCGCTGACAAGCCTATATTTTACATTGCCCCTATTATCGGTGTAATAGCGGCGCTTTCGTCATTTGCTGTGATACCGTTTTGGGAAGGCTTTTCGATCGCAAATCTGAATATAGGTCTTTTATACATACTTGCGTTGTCATCAGTCGGTTCTTACAGCGTTATACTGGCTGGTTGGGCATCGAATTCAAAATATTCGTTTCTCGGCGGGTTAAGGTCCTCGGCCCAGGTTATCAGCTATGAAATCGCTATGGGTCTGAGTCTTGTCACTATAATGATGCTTTCAGAAAGTGCAAGCCTTTCTGATATTGTTAATGCCCAATCAGAGGGCTGGTTTATCTGGACGCAGCCCGTTGCTTTTTTTGTGTTTGTGATGGCTGCGGTTGCTGAGACGAACAGGGCGCCTTTTGATATGCCGGAGGCCGAGACAGAGCTGGTTGCCGGTTATGCTACGGAATACAGCGGAATTCGTTTCGGTCTTTTTTTTATGGCTGAATATGCGGCGATGTTCCTTATGTCGGCTTTAGTTGCAGTATGCTTTTTGGGTGGCTGGCGTGGTCCTGACTTCTGGATATTTTCTGCTGTTCCGGGAATTGTGTGGTTTATGATCAAGGTATATGCTTTCATCTTTTTCTATTTCTGGTTAAGGGCAACATTACCAAGGTACAGATATGACCAGCTTATGGCATTAGGATGGAAGATTTTTATCCCATTGGCATTGGCAAATATAATAATTACCGGGTTAATTAAAATTTTATGAGAAACGTTTTTTAACTATGACCGCACCAGAGCTTATTAAAAAAATATTTTTGATCGAGATACTGCAGGGGCTTGCGCTGACGCTTAAGCAATTTTTTAGTCCCCCTGTCACCAGACAGTATCCGAAGGAAAAGAGGGTGCCCTTTCCAGGATCCCGGGGTCTTCATGCACTTGTAAGAGATGATGAAACCGGTGAGGCAAGATGCGTTGGATGCGGTCTTTGTGCGGCGATCTGTCCTTCTCAGTGCATCTACATCTATACGAGTGAAGGTGATGACCACAAAAAAGTTGTTGATAGATATGAGGTAGAGGTATTAAAGTGTGTATTTTGTGCCCTGTGTGTGGAGGCATGTCCGTATGCCGCATTGGCCCTTACGGATCACTATGAATACTCCGGGTATACGAGAGAAGAATTTTATTATACAAAGGAGATGCTTCTCGGAAACTGGGATAAATATATGTCCGGAAGCAAGGGCAAGGATTATATTAAGAATTTTTGGGGACCGAAATCTTCATATTTTGCTGATCCGGCAGCATCAAAGGACAAGGAGAGTTTGGAGAAATGACTATGGTCCAGTTCTTTTTTGCATATTTTGCGATCACAATGACGGTTCTTTCTGTATTGGTTGTAACAAGGAAAAACCCTGTCCACAGCGTGTTATTTATGTTGGTACTGTTTATTCATATTGCCGGTCTTTATCTGTTTCTGAATGCAGAGTTTTTAGCAGCTGTACAGATAATCGTTTATGCCGGCGCGATACTGGTGCTGTTCCTGTTTGTTATCATGCTTTTGAATCTGAAAACAGAGGAGACAGCAAGGAAATTTCAGAGCCAGTGGCCGATTGGTTTGGGTATAGGGGCGATTCTTATGATATTTTTTGTATCGATATTAAGAAAAGTATCTGTACTGGCTCCGCTGGGTGATTATACTGTTGAACGTATTCAATCTGAAGGGGCTATGATGACTATCGGAAAGATACTGTATACTCAATATCTTTTACCGTTTGAAATAGCTTCACTCATTCTTCTGGTTGCGATTATAGGTGCGGTTGTGCTGGCAAAAAGAAGGATATGAGTGCTAAATAAGACGTGAGAAGTAAGACGTAAGACGTGAAAGAAACAAGTGACAAATAAGGAGGTTAGGTGGTTCCGTTAAGCTGGTACATAATTTTAAGCGCTGTAATGTTCAGCATAGGTGTTTTCGGCTTTCTTGCAAGACGAAACCTTATTATTATGTTTATTTCGATAGAACTGATGCTTAATTCTGCGAACATCAGCCTCGTGGCCTTCAGTCATTACCTTCAATCACTTAATGGACAGATAATGGTCTTTTTTGTAATTACTGTTGCTGCTGCTGAAGCGGCGATTGGATTGGCCATATTGATCGCATTTTATAAGAATAATCCCACTATGAAAGTGGATGAGATCGACTTACTCAAAGGATGAGGGCATTAAGGATAAAGAATAGAAAATGCTGAAATATACTCTTATACCACTGCTGCCGCTTCTATCATTTATTGTTACTATTCTATTTGGCCGTAATCATATAAAAGATAAGGCCCATTTTATTGCTGTGCCCGCTGTTTTCATCTCTTTTCTGCTTTCTGTTTCGGCATTTATGGATGTGATGAATGGGGAGGTCATTAACATTAATGTATACAGCTGGATTGTATCAGGCAATTTCAATGTGACTGTAGGGTTTCTTATTGATCAGCTTTCTGCCATTATGCTGCTTGTTGTAACGTCCATAAGTACTCTTATTTTTGTTTATTCAATTGGATACATGCACGGTGACGGAGGTTATTACCGTTTCTTTGCCTATCTTAGTCTGTTTGTTTTTTCGATGATTATTCTTGTTATGGCCAACAATTACCTCCTGATGTATTTTGGCTGGGAGGCGGTTGGCCTCTGTTCGTATTTCCTGATAGGGTTCTGGTTTCATAAAAAATCCGCGGCTAATGCAGGTAAGAAAGCATTCATTGTCAACAGATTTGGAGACTTTGGTTTCGGTCTTGGAGTGATACTGATTTTTATAACATTTGGCAGCCTTGAATATCTTGAAGTATTTAATCAGGCCAGCGGTATTGTAGGGCAGACCATTAATATTTTTGGTACTGATGTCAGCACTATTACAATTATATGCCTGCTTCTTTTCTGTGGCGCGATTGGCAAATCAGCGCAGCTGCCGCTTCATGTCTGGCTTCCGGATGCAATGGAAGGCCCGACCCCTGTTTCTGCTCTTATTCATGCTGCAACAATGGTCACTGCAGGTGTGTTTATGGTTGCAAGGTCCAATCCTCTGTTTGTCCTCTCAGAAACGGCGATGATGACTGTCGCGGTTGTTGGAGGGGTAACCGCGCTGTTTGCGGCTACCATAGCGCTGGTGCAGAATGATATAAAGAAGGTAATTGCTTATTCTACAATTAGCCAGCTTGGATACATGTTTCTTGCTCTCGGGGTAGGCGCATTCTCTGCCGGAATATTTCATCTTTATACGCATGCATATTTCAAGGCCCTGCTGTTCCTTGCTTCCGGAAGTGTTATACATGCATTGCATGATGAACAGAATATGCAGAAGATGGGCGGGCTGAAAAAGTATATGCCGGTTACATACTGGGTGTTTATATTGGCAACACTGAGCATTACAGGTATTCCGGGATTTGCCGGTTTTTTCAGTAAGGACGAGATTCTCTGGAGAGCTTATCTGGGAGGTGACCTTGGTAGATTCCTCTGGTTCCTGGGGACAGCCGCTGCCCTGATGACCGCTTTTTATTCCTGGAGATTAATATTCCTTACATTTCACGGAAAGTTTCGCGGCACTGAGGAACAGGAGCGACACCTCCATGAGTCGCCGCGTATTATTACAGTGCCCCTTATATTTCTTGCTGTTGGAGCAGTAGCTGCGGGCTGGGTTGGTATACCACCGATTTTCATGGAGCATGGTGACAAGATAGGAGAGTTTCTCGCACCTGTTCTGGGGCACCCGGAGGGTCATGGCACTCATGCCCAGGAGGCGTTTGTTATGAGTGCCTCTATAGCGGTAGCGGTTATTGGTTTGTTCATTGCGTTCATAATGTACATCAAGAAGACAGACCTGCCCGAAAAGCTGGGCTCAGCATTTCAGCCTGTGTATAAACTCCTGTTCAATAAATACTGGATTGATGAACTATACAGCAAGGCTCTGGTTCAACCTCTGCTGAAGGGCTCAGAAAAAATAATACTCGGTATTGTTGATACGAAAATAATAGAAGGTATTGTAAATGGAGTTCCGAACCTTATTGGCGCTTTCAGCCGGAAGTTCAGGGGCATTCAGACCGGATTGTTATCGAATTATGCCCTTGTGATGGCCTTTGGAACGCTGTTTATTGTAGGTGTATGGATTTTCTTAAAGTGAGAATATGGAAAACGTAATATATAATACGCTCAGTTATTCTATCCTTTCATGGACAGTATTCCTGCCATTAGTCGGGGCGTTGATAGTGTTTTTCATGAGAGATTCGTCTGCTATTCGATGGACATCCCTGATAACAACTCTTCTTACATGTATTGTTGCTCTTCCGTTGCTGAGTAACTTTGACAAGTCTACCCACATGATGCAGTTTGTTGAGATAAATGAATGGATCCCGTCATGGGGCATAAATTACTTTATCGGAATTGACGGCATCAGCATTCTTTTCATATTCCTTACGACTATTTTAAGTGTGCTCTGTGTCCTTGTCTCATGGACCGCTATAGATTCCAAGGTCAAGGGGTTCCATATTGCTATCCTGACAATGGAAACAGGGATGCTTGGCGTATTTGTTGCTCTGGATTTTTTCCTGTTTTATTTATTCTGGGAGGCGATGCTGATCCCGATGTTTCTTTTGATCGGCGTATGGGGCGGTCAGAACAGGATTTATGCTGCTATCAAGTTTTTCCTTTACACACTTATTGGAAGTGTTTTGATGCTTGTCGGTATAGTAGTGCTTTATTTTGCCGGAGGGAAAACGTTTGATATCTTAGTTTTGAGCAATTTACAATATCCGCTTCAGATGCAGTACTGGCTGTTTATTGCGTTCTTTGCCGCCTTCGCAGTTAAGGTCCCGATGTTTCCTGTGCATACATGGCTTCCGGATGCGCACACAGAAGCCCCTACTGCGGGGAGTGTTATTCTTGCGGGTGTTCTGATTAAAATGGGCGCGTACGGGTTTTTAAGGTTTTCGATGCCGATGTTTCCTGATGCTACCAGATTCTTTGCCGGACCAATATTGATACTCTCGATTATTGCTATTATTTACGGTGCGCTCGTATGTTTTGCGCAGAAGGATTTTAAACGGCTTATTGCATATTCCAGTGTGAGCCATATGGGTTTTGTAACTCTGGGGCTGTTTGCCCTGAACACACAGGGCATCGAGGGCGGGATACTCCAGATGTTAAATCACGGGATAATTACAGGCGCAATGTTCCTTATGATAGGTATCATTTACGAGAGGACTCATACGAGGGTCATTGCCGACTATGGAGGATTTGCGAAAATCGTTCCCATATATGCGGGCTTTTTTATCATTCTCACACTGGCCTCAATAGGGCTGCCCGGCACTAACGGTTTTATTGGGGAATTTCTTATTATCTTTGGTGCGTTCAAGGCTAAAAAAATCTTTGGCGTGTTTGCGGCTACCGGGATTATCCTTGGTGCGGGATATATGTTATGGCTGTATCAAAGGATCTTTTTTGAGAAATCAAATCCTGATTATGAGAGTTCAGGAGATCATCCTGTATCAGATCTGAACAGGAGAGAAATCCTTGCGCTGGTCCCGCTGATTGTTTTTGTGTTCTGGATAGGCTTTTACCCCAACGCGTTCTTAAGTTATATACATGCTACGGTAGAGCACTTAATTAACCAGATGAACCAGACCGCTTACGCTGGCCAGGAAAACCTTATCGCGAAATATCTGTCGGAGATTTTTTAATGAGTGTAGAAATTGCCATAGATTTATTTGATATAAGGGCTTTCATCCCGGAGATTACCCTGATATGCGTTGGCCTGATTTTACTGCTGCTTGATCTTGTTGTAACAAAGAAAGAGACGATTGCTGCAGTAGGTCTGATAGGCATTCTGGTCGCCATTTACGGGACTTTCAAACTCTATGGAATCGTAGAACCGCAGACCGCTTTTTATGATATGTTTGTGCTGGATGGATACTCAAGTCTTTTTAAAGTTATATTTTATTTGAATGTTTTCCTGACGATATGCATTTCGATTAAATACATGGCGATAGAGAAGACTTCGCTGGGTGAATATTATTCGCTTCTTATGTTTGCCACAGTCGGTATGATGATTATGGCTTCGGCTGCTGACTTAATCGTACTTTACCTTGGCCTTGAGCTGATGGCCCTTTCTACTTATATCCTTACAGGCCTGATGAGAAAAACCCCCCGTTCAAACGAAGCTGCGCTGAAATATTTTTTCCTGGGTGCATTTTCTTCTGCTTTTCTTGTCTATGGAATTTCTCTTACCTATGGGATGACAGGGACGACTAATATTAAAGAAATAGCCGAGGCAGTAACAGCCTTAAACATTACTAATGATCCGATTCTTATGCTTGGCCTGATATTTATCATTGTTGCGTTTGCTTTCAAGATTGCCCTTGCCCCATTTCATATGTGGGCCCCCGATGTATATGAGGGTGCGCCTACTTCAGTCACGGCATTTATGTCTGTTGGTCCAAAGGCCGCAGGTTTTGCTGTAATGGGGAGGGTGCTGTTTGATGCCTTCGGAGGTATGCAGGTTCAGTGGTCCAGTATCCTGGTACCGCTGGCGATCATTACAATGGCTGTAGGAAGCATAATAGCTCTCTCTCAAACAAATATTAAGAGGATGCTTGCTTACAGTTCTGTGGCACACGCGGGATACATGTTGCTTGGGATTATCGCGGGCACTCCAGAAGGGCTGGCCGCTACGGTCAATTATTTAATGATATACATGTTCATGAATATGGGTGCTTTTGCAATTGTGATAATGTTAAGGAGTGAAGGGTTTCAGGGAGAGGAGATCGAAGATTATATAGGGCTGTCAAAGAGCAATCCAACTGCTGCTGTGCTCATGCTTGTGTTTATGTTTTCACTTACAGGCATTCCGCCCACAGCCGGATTTATTGGCAAATTTTACGTGATTATGGAAGTCATCAATGCCGGACATACGTATCTGGCTGTTGTTGCTGTTGTGTTCAGTGCTGTTTCAGCATTCTTCTATTTAAGGATTGTCATGTACATGTTTATGAGAGATCCTAAAGAGGAAGTTGTGCTGACCGGTTCACCTTCCATGAGTTTTGCCCTTGCATTAACATCGATGATGGTAATAATTATCGGTGTCTTCCCAGCAGTTTTACTCAATCTTGTCCGATTTTCTATGCCGTGATAATGACATTACAGCTTAAACTGTCTGAACGGTGTTACTTTGCATACTTGTCATGAAAACAGTTCGTGTTTTATAATTACATTCGCTATAATATTGCCGCACTCTTATTGCCGAAGTGGTGGAACTTGGTAGACACGCACGGTTGAGGGCCGTGTGCTTCACGGCATGGGGGTTCAAATCCCCCCTTCGGCACCATTCAATAGGTTGTCCTGTATATGGCACAATCGCAAACTAGGCAGAGAATTAATCTCACATCAGTCCCTTGCTCCCTTAATGATTTAATCTTTTCTCTGAGAACCGTAATGATGTAAAATCTACCATGCTTATATTTGTAGATGATTCAGGAGATCCTGGCTTTAAAATTGTAAGAGGATCAACATCACATTTCGTGATATGTCTTGTAATTTTTGATGATGACCTTGAATCAGAGGATACTGCTCTGAGAATAAAAAAACTTAGGCGAGAACTAAATCTTTCAGATGAATTTGAATTTAAATTCAATAAATGTCGCAAGGATTTTAGATGTCAATTTCTTGATGTTGTTAAAAATTCACAGTTCCGAGTCAGAGCAATTGTAATGGATAAAAGTAAAATATATGGACCGGAGTTAAGAGGATCGAGAGAATCTTTTTACGGTTATGCCATAAAGATGGTACTAAAATTTCATGGTGGGACGATTAAGAATGCAAAATTACGTCTGGATGGTCACGGTGGTAGAGAGTTTAAGCGAGCCTTCAATACCTATCTAAGAAAAGAACTTAATTCTCCATTCGGTAATGATGAAAAAGTATTTTCAGACCTTAAATTTGTAGATTCAAAGAAAAATGTTTTAATACAACTTGCTGATATGGTAGCTGGTTCTATATATAGAAGTTACAATTTTAACAAAACAGATAGGCTTGAGTATTACAATATCATAAAAAATAGAATTGAAAATATTTGGGATTTTGGCTGATGAAAACAAAAAACCTGACATGAGTCAGGTTTATTGCGACCTAACCTCTATCATGGAGTTTATCCATGAAAGCGCACCATACGGTGACGGTTCGAGAATTAGGTCTTTGTAATATTATTATCGGAACTTCATGACGATCTGTCAAGGGTTTTTTATATATCTTTTAATAATGAATTCATGCAAAGAGTGCATAGGAACTCCTAACGGTTTTATTTATAACACAAATTAAACGA
>CAZVHL010000001.1:0-37386 GCA_964626925.1 uncultured Nitrospiraceae bacterium | reverse complement strand
GCACAAGTACGTCATGTAAGGGTTCTTTATTTTCCCTGGAGATTTCCTTGATACTAATTGCTACATCATTAAGATTATGAATAGCCTCCCGTAGAGTTGCTCTTTCGTCCTTTCTGAAAATATCATTAATGTTGGACGCCAGATTACCCAGATGTTCCGCGGCAGTGGAAAGTTGACTGGAAAGCATATCAATATCAGCGACAGGAATAACATCAGTTATAACCTCACCATTTTTCAGAACAGGTTCGTCAGGCGTGCCTGTGGTAAGCGCAAGATACCTGTCACCAAGAAGACCTGCCATTCTCAAAGACGCCTTTGCATTTCTGTAGACAGCTATATCAGGGTTAACAAGCAGTGTGACTATCGCCTTTCCATCCTTCAGTATGATTTTCTCAACTATTCCGGCTTCAACGCCGGCTATTTTAATTCTGGACTTTTCGTCAAGGCCGCTGATATCACTGAATTCAACATAAAGCCTGTAGCCTTTTTCCCAAATTGCGGGCAAACCGCCGACTTTAAACGTCATAAAGGAAAGTACACTAATAGCTATAAGAGCAAAAATTCCGACTTTCAGCTCGGTTGTAACTTCTTTCATCTAGCAATGCCCTCGAGGGTTATTGGACCAACTGCATTTCCTTCAATGAACTGCCTGACAACCGGATTAGCAGTGTTTTTGATTTCTTCAGGAGAACCCTGTTCAATAATTACACCATTATAAAGCATAGCAATTGTATCCGCAATTTTATTGGCACTTCTCATGTCATGCGTTATAGCAACAGATGTCACTTCCAATTCTTCCCTCATCTTTATAATAAGATTATTAATAGCATCAGCCATTATCGGATCAAGTCCTGTTGTAGGTTCATCATATAAAAGAATCCTGGGATTCATTGCTATCGCTCTGGCGAGGCCAACTCTTTTTCTCATACCTCCCGAGAGGTCAGAGGGCATTGCATCTTCGACATCAAGCAGCCCGACTATTTTGAGTTTCATTATTGCAGTTTCTTTTATTTCTGAATCGCTTAAATGAGTATGTCTCTTTAAGCCAAAGCCCACATTTTCCCATACCTTCATCGAATCAAAAAGCGCCGATGACTGAAAGAGCATGCCGAATTTTTTTCTACTCTCTCTTAAATCTTCTTCATCAAGCTCTGCCATATCAATTGAATTCACTATTACTGTCCCTTTATCAGGTCTTAGCAGTCCAATGATATGTTTTAACAACACACTTTTCCCAGACCCGCTTCCACCGATAATTACAAGGCTATCTCCTTTGGAAACATTCAGATTAACACCGCGCAAAACATGGTTTTCTTCAAAAGATTTATGTATGTCTCTCAATTCTATCATTTGCGTTATCATGCATCACTTTTCAAGGTCTTGTAATGATTAACAAGCTCAATAATGAAAACATTAGTTAAATAACCACGCAGTCAGGAAATAATCAGAAATAAGTATGGTCATTGATGAATACACAACAGCACCTGTCGTCGCCCGGCCAACACCTTCGGCGCCTCCTTTTGCATAAAACCCCTTATAACAACTTATAATGGTGAAAGCTGCACCAAAGAAAAATGCTTTAATAATTCCACTATATATATCCTGCATTTCCAGGTAACTCCATGTAGCCCTTATATAACCTTTTGAAGCTGTATCAAGTAACATTACCGAAACAAAATAGCCTCCTAAAATACCTATAATGTCTGTAACTACAGTCAAGGCAGGAAGCATACATATGCCTGCAAGAAACCTTGGCACAATCAGGTACTTAACAGGATTGGTCGCCATAGTTTCCAGGGCATCAATCTGCTCCGTTACCCTCATCGTTCCCAATTCAGCTGCCATAGCAGCACCGGCACGTCCTGTCACAATGAGCGCGGTAAGAACAGGGCCCAGTTCCCTGGTCATCGAAAGCGCAACCACTGAACCAACAAGCCCCTCAGCCCCGAACCGCTTAAATCCTGTATGACTCTGGAGAGCAAGAACCATCCCGGTAAATACCGCTGTAATAATAACCACAGGAAGAGAATTAACCCCTATTTCAAGCATCTGCTTAATAGTGTTTCTGAATTCATACGGAGGGTGAGGAATGCCTCTCAGGACGGAATTAAAAAGGAGCATTATTCTTCCCAAACCTATTGCAGGTTTCTCGATAACAGCTCCTATCAGTTCTATAAACTTAACAAGCATTGTCTATTAAAGCATAAATTTTTCATTACTTCATATAAATTACAGGCAAATAAACCTGCACCTGCTAATAATATAAAGCAAACCTGCGCATTCTAACGTTTTCCAGGATGCTCAGCGCGAGAAAATTAGACAGTAACGCTGTCCCTCCATAACTCATCAACGGTAGCGGCGCGCCAACCACAGGCAGCATTCCGAGGGTCATTCCCACATTAATAAAGAAGTAAAAAGAAAACATATATGTCACTCCAAGTGCAAGAAAACACCCTTCTCTGTCCCGGGCATTTTTTGCAGTATCAAAGCCTCTCAATATAATTAACAAATACAAAATAAATAAAACCATACTGCCTGCAAACCCCCATTCTTCAGCAAAGATCGAAAAAATGAAATCAGTGTGATTCTCCGGTAAAAAACGGTATGGCCCCTGAGTTCCATTCATATATCCCTTACCAAGGAACCCTCCTGACCCTATAGATACCTTGGATTGTTTTATATGATAACCTACACCATCAGGATCAGCCTGTGGATCTACGAATGCTATTATTCTCTGTTTCTGATAATCCTTTAAGCCACTCCATATATATTTGCCTGCAAATGGCATCGATAAAAGCCCTATCACGATCGTCATAATTACAACTTTTTTCTTTGCACCTGCCGAGAGGATCATAGCTGCAAAGACAAAAAACAGTATTAAAGCTGTTCCGAGATCAGGCTGCCTGAGAATCAGAACTGCAGGAACAAGAAAAAAAATAACCATTATCTTTGATATATCTCTAAGTCCAAACATTACCCCGTCTTTTGTAAATGAGAGATACCGGGAAAGAGCAATTATAAAAAAAACTTTGAAAAATTCTGAAGGCTGAAATGATATGAAACCCAAATATATCCATCGTTGTGCCCCCATGCCTTTTCTTCCCATGACAAGAACCAGTACAAGCAGGATAATTCCAAAAATGAATATAAAATAAGCAAATTTGATATGCCATTTATAATCGACGCTTATCAGTACAAAAAAAACGATTAAACTTATGCAAATCCAATAAAACTGTCTAATATAAAATGTCTTCTGAACAGTATCAAACACAGGCCTCGTAGCACTGTAGATGGTTAAAATCCCGACAAGAGATAATAATATCGCTAACAGCAAAATCACCCAGTCAAAATTATCTAACAGTCTACGATCAATCATTATCTTCCTTTGTGACTTTATCCCTTTTTACGGTCCTTGATGAGAGTTTTATTGCCCTCAAAAAAAGTTTCAATTACCCTTTTTGCTATAGGTGCGGCACCAGTGCTACCATGACCACCATGCTCAATAAAAACAGACACCGCTATTTGTGGATCATCTTCAGGAGCATATGCAACAAACCATGCATGGTCTCTGTATTTTTCGGGAATGTCCTTTCCTTCAAGAATCCCTCCAACAACCTGAGTCGTACCCGTCTTTCCACTTATGCTGACTGAATCAGACCGGGCAAGCCATCCGGTACCATTTTTGTCAATAACAACCCCCCGTAATGCTTCTTTTATCAATTTTATATTTTCAGGTTTTATCGTTACAGTTCTTTCCATATTGATCTGCGGCTCTGAGTCGATTAAAAGATATGGCTTAAACAATTTTCCTCCATTGACTACAGCAGAAATCAGGCTGGCCATCTGTATCGGTGTTGCTGACAGATACCCCTGACCTATGACCGTATTAAGAGTTTCCCCCTTGAACCATCTCTCCTGTTTAGTTTCAAGTTTCCACCCGCTTGTTGGAACAAGTCCCGCAACTTCTCCTTCAATTTCCATTCCGGTAGGTCTGCCAAGACCAAATCCATATGCATATCGGGCAAGTAAATCTATGTCAAGTCTTTTGCCTATTTCATAAAAATAAACATCACAGGATTCAGTAATAGCCCTGTGAAGATTGACATTGCCATGCCCTTCCTTTTTCCAGCACCTGAACGTCCTGCCAAAATATATTTCTCCGCTACAATAATAGTTCGTACTCCTGTTAATGATTCCTGCTTCAAGCGCTGCGAGAGCCGTTACTATCTTGAAAGTCGACCCAGGCGGATACTGACTCTGAATCGCCCTGTTCAGTAATGGTTTTCGGGGATCTCTTAGAAGTCTTTTCCAGTCTCTCGGATTAATTCCTCTCACAAACAGGTTCGGATCAAATGAAGGAGCACTGGCCATAGCCAGTATTGCACCCGTATCCGGTATCAGGGCAACTATAGCACCTGCCTTGCCTTTCAGGCTTTTCTCAGCCTCTATCTGAAGGTTAATATCTATAGTCAGCCTGATATCTTTGCCTTTAATCGGCCTGTTCAGCCGGACAACCTGAATTATACTGCCTGTTGCATCTATTTCTATGATTTTCTTCCCTGCTATTCCTCTTAACGCTTCATCATAAACTTTTTCAACTCCAAATTGACCAACAAATGCCTCTGGCGGCACACCTCGATATTTCGGGGAGTTAATCTGCTTAGTTGTAATACTGCCGAGATAACCGATCAGATGACTGCCGGAATGACCATAAACATATTCCCTGCTACCAACCACATCTATTTGCAGACCCTGAAAATCCGACTTTCTTGCTTCAACTTTTGCAACGTCCGAAAATGAAACATCCTGCTTCAGGACAACAGGCCTGAACGGCCTTGCCGTTGCTTTGCTTATCCTGGAGCGAAGATAATCAGGTTTCAACCCGACCAGTCTGGTTAAATCAGACAATATCTCAGGCTGATCGGGGATGTATTCTTTTAAAATAGATATATCAAAAGAAGGAACATTTTTTACAAGGGCTTTGTTGTTTCTGTCATAAATAATACCTCTTGGAGCCGGGATATTTAATACTCTTAATCTATTGCGCTCATCTATCTGTCTGTATTCATGCCCTCGTAATATCTGCAGATGCCAGAGCCTTATGGTAAAAATCCCAAATAAAATAATTACCGTTATTATCGCAATATTTATCCTATTTTCCATTCTGGCTGTCTTTATCAAAAAATAACGCGTTCATGGATTAGAATATTCAATGGTTCCAGTAATCATTCTCATATGCCCTTTGTCTCCTTAGCCGGGTTAAAGACCGGATACAAAACAAGAGATGCCACGACTGTATAAATAACTTCCTTTACAGATATGACTATTGATCTGTTACTAAACTGAACCTCTGAAAAAAAGTCAAGACACATATAAACCACAACTACATTGATAACAGAAAAAATACATATTGCCATAGTATTAATAAAAATATTCCATTGATATAAGTTTTTCCTGAGTGTTTTCACAAAAAAAGCTGCTACAGACTTAGCAATAATATTTGGTCCTATCAAAAAACCGTTTACTGTATCGATCAATAGACCGGCCAGTGCGCCGTAGGCAACTCCATTTGTCCTGCCGTATTTGAGGGAATAACTGCATACAATAACTAAAATAAAATCCGGCTTTATCCCTTCAAAGAGTGTAGCCTGAACAGAAAGAGCGATATAAGCTAAAACTATATAAAACAAAAAAACCTTCATCTTTTAAGAATTACAACCTCCTCTAATCTATTGAGATTTTGAGCAGGCTCTACCTCGATAATCTGAAACATCTCCTGGCCATCCTTTTTGACATTTGTTACATGACCGATCAGCAGTCCTGCAGGATATAGACCATCAAGTCCGGAAGTTATGAGCCGTTCTCCAACCTTCACATCAGCCATTTTTGAGATATATTTCAGATAGCAGCTGTTATCCCCCCGGCCCTCAAGTATCCCTTCGATTCTCGACTTCTGAAGCCGGACAGCAACGGAAGAATTAATATCAGTTATCAGAATAATATTTGAGCCCTCCTGAAAGACTCGATGTACCTTTCCCACAGGCCCGATAGTTGTCACAGCTACCATGTTTTTTGCAATTCCCGAACTCATGCCTTTATTTATCCATAAGCTCTGAAACCAGTTAGTCGGATCGCGCGCGAATACTCTGGCTGTAACCACGTAATCAGTCCGGGCCTTTTTCAGCTTCAGTATTCTCCTGAGTCTCTCGTTCTCTGTTACGGCCTCCAAAAACTCATTCTTTTCCTGTTTCAGCTTATCGATTTTTCCATGAAGTTCCCTGTTTTCCCGTTCCTTTCCGAAAATTATGATATAGGTATTAAAGAAATTTCTGATCTTATGAATAATTGCAGAAGTCCCCTTTTCCACAATTGTTAGAGGATAGAGAGTAAAATCAATGAAGTGACTTTCGCCTTTAATACTTTGAAATGTCAGTAGTCCGAAAACAAGAAGAATAAAAAGAACAAAGATAATTAATCTTTTTTTTGTCATTCTCCGCCATAAATCATATCGAAACTCTTCTTAAAATATCCAGATCATCCAGCACCTTCCCAACACCGTTCACAACAGCCAGCAATGGTTCTTCCGCAACAATTACCGGCAAAGCTGTTTCATGCCTTATTAACGAATCAAGCCCTCTCAAAAGTGCTCCGCCACCGGCAAGAACAATCCCCCTGTCCACTATGTCGGAAGCAAGTTCGGGCGGGGTATTTTCGAGTGCTGTCTTTATCGCATTAATTATTACCATTACAGTCTCGTATATTGCTTCTCTGATCTCGTCTTCAAATATTGTTACTGTCTTCGGGATACCTGAAACAAGATCTCGCCCCTTGATTTCCATAGACCGGTTATCATCATCCACCTTAAAGGCTGAACCGATCTCTCTCTTGATGCGTTCAGCCGTCCTTTCTCCTATAAGGATCCGCCCTTTGCTTTTAATATGTCCTACAATATCCTCATCCATTTTATCACCGCCCATCCGAACCGCTTTACTGTAGACAACGCCATGCAAAGAAATAACAGCAACATCTGTAGTTCCGCCTCCGATGTCGACAATCATATTACCGGACGGTTCTCCGATAGGAAGGCCAACACCAAGTGCTGCTGCCATCGGCTCTTCTATAAGATAGATCTCTCTTGCACCGGATGCCTGCGCTGCATCTTTGACAGCCCTCTGCTCAACCTGTGTTATACCTGATGGCACCCCAATAGCAATTCTGGGCGATATAAAACTTTTCCTGTTATGCACTTTCCTGATAAAATATTTGAGCATCTCTCCTGTTTTATCAAAATCAGCAATCACACCTTCCTTCAAAGGTCGCATCGCAATGATGTTAGCCGGGGTTCTTCCAAGCATCTTTTGTGCTTCTGTACCAACAGCTATAACTTTATCATTTTGAATCGCAACAACAGACGGCTCATTGCACACAATACCCTTATCCTTGGCAAAAACAAGTGTATTAGCCGTACCAAGGTCAACAGCAAGATCATTTGAGAACCAACCGAGAATTTTATGAATCATTTAAGCCCCCCTGTTTATCTTCAACAACCTGAGTTTTTGCAATTTCATCACCGAGTCTCATCCCGTTTTCACTTCCCATCATAACCAGGCATTCAAAAATTAATATTCCCAAAACAATGACAAAAGAAAAAAGCCAGCCTATTAATGGAATTACTTTTAGAATTCCGAATAAAATATATCCTGCTACAAAAGGAAAATTCCTGAATATGGATTCCTTGAATCCAGATACACTACTGGTTTCAGCACCGTCTTTAATGATAACCTTCAGCCCTATCAGTTTCTTGCCAATGCTTCTGCCCTGAAATAACCCATCGGATATTAAGAGGTAAATCATTCCCGCAAAAAAACCTATAGTCGGTATTATTTCATATAACGCTACGACTATAATGAAATCAATAGTCCTGGCTATGACCCTGTTTAAAAATCCGGCTTTCGTTAAATCCTGATTTCCTTTCAGAGTCTGCTCATAAAGAGGTTCTGTTTCACTCATAATAAATTCCATCTCATACTAACAAATGCCCTGTGTTATTTCAATAAACAGTATAATGTGAAGTCCTGAAATTATCAATATAATTAAGTAGTAAGGAGGCGAGAGCAAGCTTTTTTGATCCCCTTCTGTAAATCACGGCAAATTAGCAGGAATACCCTTTCCACTGTTAACAGCCCTCAACAATTGACCGGCATATTTTTTCTCAACTCCGAATCTGTATTTATCCGCCAGTCTCTGACTTTTGATGAAAGCATTCATACCTTTTTTCTTTTTCCCACGCAAATAATCGATCTCTCCAATGCCTAAAATGCAATATATTTGACCTCTGGGGTCTTTCGTCTCTTTGAAAAACCTTGCGGATTCATCGAAACTCTTACCTGCCCTGTCGATTTTTCCGATCAATTTATATGTAGTCCCAATGCTCCAGAGAGTGTACGCATAACTGACCCTGTCTCCGATCTTATTGTAAATTGTTTCGGCCTTTTTAAAATAAAACAACGCGTTTTCATGGTCACTGTTCATTCTGCCCACATTTCCAAGACCACAATAAGAATATGCCAGTCCAAATCTATCATTCAGTCTATTGAACATTCTGTTTGCTATTTTGTAATATTTTTCCGAATCCCTGAACTTGCACGCAACCCTGGAGCTTCCACCTAATCCACAGTAAGAATATGCGATTCCGGAACGGTCTTTCAAAGCTCTGAATTTTTCGAGTGCAATTTGAAAAGTCTTGACCGCTTTATTTACATCCCCCTTTATCCTGTACGTCCCTGCCCTTGCCCAGATAGAGAATGCCTGACCCTTTCTGTCACGAAGTGTTATGTATAACCGTCCAGCCCTGTTAATTAAGGTCATAGCTTGTCCCCAGTCCCCAAGAGCCCTATAGCTAAGCCCCAGCCCTGCCAGGGAATCAGCTACCGCAAAATCATCATCAAGGGACTCGGCAAGATTGAGTCCCTCTTCATAATAGGCCTTTGCTACAGTAAAATCTCCTTTTGCTCTTAATGTATCACCTAACGAAAGGAAACAGTTAAGTATTCCGGGAATGTCTGATATCTTTGTAAATTCATTAAGGGCTTTTTTATATAGCGTGACCGCCCTGGAATATTCCGTTAATTGTCTGCAAACTTCAGCCTGTTCAAATAAATCTTTTTTCATATTTTTCAACAGAGCCCCCTTAATTTCATCCTTCTCAATTGCAATCTAACCACACCTTTCCCTTACCTTCCTGACTGTCTCGGCATAGTCATCCGAGTTGTAAAAAGCGCTTCCCATAACCACTATATCTGCTCCGGCATTAACAACATCCGCCACATTATCTACTTTGACACCTCCATCTACCTCAATTTCGATTCTCAAGTTTTTTTCTGTAATAATACTTTTGAGTAATTCGATTTTAGGAAGCATTTCAGGTATGAAGCTCTGTCCACCAAATCCAGGATTCACAGACATCACAAGCACCATGTCAAGATAAGGAAGAATATCCTCTATATTTTTGACAGGAGTTGCAGGGTTGATCGAGACAGCGGCCTTTACACTGCATTCCTTTATGTTCTGTATAGATCTGTGCAGATGTCTACACACCTCTTCGTGCACCGTTATAATGTCTGCTCCGCTGTCAGCAAACTCCTTTATATACTGATCAGGGTTTTCTATCATGAGATGCACATCAAGCGGTTTACTGGCAATTTTTTTTACTGCCTTCACAACCAGGGGACCAATCGTTATATTCGGGACAAAATGACCATCCATAACATCTACATGAATCAAGTCCGCACCGGCTTTTTCAGCCGCTATTATCTCTTCTCCGAGCCTTGAAAAATCTGCTGACAGAATTGACGGCGCAATTTTAACCATAATTCCTCCTAAAAAATTAAACTTCCCTGTTCCATTATTAGATTATAAATTTAAATTCAAAACCACATTCCCCAGCCACGACCAAGCGTAATCTCAATAGAGTCACCTGTTTTAATAATCGTACCTGCTGCCGGCTTCTGAAATATCACCCTGCTCCCCTTATCTTTTTCAACTAAACCAACTCCCAGTTCAGTAGCCACTATCCTTGCATCCTCTGCTGTCATGTTTACAAATGAGGGACATTTATAAGATACCTCGTATGGGCCAAGGCTTACAAGAAAATTTATTTCATTGCTGTCAATATTCCCCTGTAACGGCCTCTGAGCGATGATTCTGCCATTCTCAACAGTATCTGAGTGAACTGATGTTATTTTCTTAATTGCCATTCCAAGATTAACAAGCGTAAGTTTTGCATCTTTGAGAAACTGACCTTCGAAAGACGGCATTGAGTACATTGAAGACCCCTGGCTCAAAATAACTCCAACCTCGGTTCCGATTCTTATCCTTTCTCCATGTTCAATATTCTGCTTCAGGATATGCCCTTCCCTGACAGTTTCACTATGCTCCTTTCCTTCAACTATCATGAATAATTTTCTCTCATTTAATAATTCACCGGCTTCGTTAATATTTTTCCCAACCAGCAAAGGCACTTCACTGTTATCGTCCACATCAACAATTTTAATAACAAGATATGCTGCTAAAACCCCAACAGCCAGAAAAGTCATAAAGTAAAATATGATCTTGAAAAAAGTCTTAATCATTTATTTCAAACCTTCTGCCTTCTTTCAGTTTTCTGCCCTGAAGAAAAGCCCTGATCGGCATTGCAGGCTTTCCCGACGGCTGTAATTCAAGTATAGATACAGCCCCGTTGCCTGCAGATACAATAAGCTCATCTTTAGATATTTTTTTTATCACACCTTCAGGACCATTATCGTCAGTAGGCCGAGCTGATAATAGTTTAATTCTTTCTCCTTCAATATAACTATAAGCTCCGGGCCAGGGATTCATCCCCCTGATAAAATTGCAGATATCTTTAGCAGACCTGGACCAGTTAAGCAATCCATCAGTTTTTTTCAAAACCGGCGCATAAGATACTTCACCGGACTGAGCATATGGAGTAACGTTCCCACCTTCTAAGTCATTCAATAATGAAATCAAGAGGTCTGCACCGATCTCAGAAAGTTTCAGATAAAGAGTTCCGGTCGTGTCACTCTCCCTGATCTCTATCTCACCCTGAAGTAATACCGGACCTGTATCCATTCCTTCATCCATTAGCATTATGGTTATGCCGGTCTTCTTTTCACCATTGATTATAGCCCAGTTTACAGGAGCCGCACCGCGGTATGCAGGTAATAGTGATGCATGGATATTAATACAGCCCCGTTTCGGCAAATCTATTATTGCTGCAGGCAGTATCTGTCCGTAAGCAACCAGCACAATTGCTGAGGGATTAAATGATTTTAACTCTGAAATGAAATTTTCATCTTTTACACTTTGAGGTTGTAGTATTCTAATACCCGCTTTCTGTGCTTCAAGTTTTACAGGGGAGGGTTTCATATGTCTGCCGCGTCCACTCTGCCTGTCCGGTTGAGTAACCACCGCAAGAATTTCATGGTTTGAACTCAACAGAGTTTGAAGTGGTAAAACAGCAAATTCAGGCGTTCCAAAAAAAACAAGTTTCAAGGGTTCTCCTGTTTATATCGAATTTAGAAGAGGTTTCTTTGTTTAATCTTTCCTGCCTGAAGCCCTATCGCGTGCATAACGCTTCTTAAAGAACTCTTTTTTAATGCGGCCGATCCTGTCAATCAATAAAACACCGTTAAGATGATCTATCTCATGCTGAAGCGCTCTTGCAAGAATTCCCTCAGCCTCTATTTCAACCGGTAGCTGATGCCTGTTGGTTCCTTTTACAGTAACTTTCATTGCCCGTTTGATAACCGTTGTATAATCAGGGAGACTTAAACATCCTTCCTCATATGCCTCTTCTCCCTCTATACATACAATCTCAGGATTGATGAGAACCATCAGGGAACTTTCTCCATCCCTGGCGCTCACATCAACAACAGCCAGCTGTCTGGACACACCTACCTGGTTGGCTGCAAGTCCCACTCCGGGCGCAGCATACATAGTCTCTATCATGTCGTCAATCAGTTTCTGCAGCTCAGCATCATACTTTGAAACAGGCTCTGTTTTCTGCTGTAACACGGCATCCGGATACTTTTTAATTTCAAGCAAGGCCATTTTTTAATTTAATTTATTTTCCTATGAAATAACAAGACATTAATGGTATTTGAATACCGAAACCGACGGTTCGGTAAAAAAATCAATTACGATGCGGTGATATATATAATGGTAACTAACCGACCTTGATCTTCCACATTGTCCCGTCTCTTTTATCCTCAAGAATAACACCCTTTTCTTCAAGCTCGTTCCTGATTTTATCAGCCGCTGTCCAGTCTTTATCTTTTCTGGCGTTTTCTCTTTCAGTTATCTTCTTATTAAGATCTTCCTCAGACAGGTCTATGTTTTTTACTTTCATCAAAGCCCTATACCATTGTTCATGTGTTTTGTTGAAAATATTCAGTACACCACCGACTTCGGCAAGAAGCCCTTTTGTCTGGAGAACAAGGTCCACGGCTTTCTTGCCCGATGGCCTGGAATCAAGAAACCTGTTAACCTCTCTGATAAGTTCAAAAATAAATCCTAATGCCTGTGCTGTATTAAAATCGTCATCCATAGCATGATGAAATTTATCCTTAAAAGAAGAAAGCAGGTCCACAAGTTCAGCTGCTGCCGGGATCTTTTCAGCAGTTCCAGCAGTTTCGATAAAGTCATTTATTCTCATCACTGTCGTGTAATACCTGTCGATCGAAAGCTCCGATTCATTTAACTGGACATCAGAAAACTCTATAGGGCTTCTGTAATGAGCTGTCAACAGAAAGTATCTCACTACTTCAGGTTCAAATTTATCAATAATATCCTTGATAGTGAAAAAATTCCCCAGCGATTTAGACATTTTTTCTTTATCTACAGTGATAAATCCGTTATGCATCCAGTACTTCACGAATGGCTTGCCTGAGTATGCTTCACTCTGCGCTATTTCATTTTCATGGTGTGGGAATATGAGATCAGCCCCGCCGCCATGAATATCAAAACTTTCACCGAGATATTTGGAAGACATGGCTGTACATTCTATATGCCACCCCGGCCTGCCTTTTCCCCACGGACTGTCCCACCATGGCTCACCTTCTTTTGAAGCCTTCCACAAAGCAAAATCAAGTGGATTTTTCTTCCTCTTATCAACATCAACCCTCGCTCCTGCCATCAGATCATCAAGGTTCTTTTTAGAAAGTTTTCCATAACCATTGAACTTGCTGACTTCAAAATAGACATCTCCATCAACAGGATACGCATAGCCTTTATCAATAAGCACCTGAATCGTCTCTATCATCTCTTTAATGTGGTCTGTGGCATTTGGTTCGATATCCGCACTGCCTACACCCAGCAGCTCCATATCTCTGTAATATTCTTCAGTATATTTGCGCGCAATTTCTTCGGTAGTAACTTTTTCCTCTGACGCCCTTGCAATAATCTTGTCATCGATGTCTGTTATATTCCTGACATGGGTCACTTCAAATCCCCTGTATCTGAGATATCTTTTTATTGCGTCAAAGACGACAGCGCTGCGCGCATGGCCCAGGTGACATACATCGTAAGCTGTTATGCCGCAGACATACATATTTACTTTTCCCGGAACAAGAGGAATAAATTCTTCCTTCTTACCGCTCATAGTGTTAAAAATCTTTATTATTCCTCTCTTGCCTTCCAACGTGCTTATTCTCCTTTCGAGTTCATTCATATGTAATTTAATCTCTTCAAACTTTTCATCAAGAGGGTCAGGAATATGCACATGATCAAGCATTTCCACCGGTCCCTCATCTAACATTTTTACAATCTTTTTCTTGATCACCCTCCCAGGCACTCCAACAACTATGGCATTCCGCGGTACAGGCTGCAACACCACAGAGTTAGCGCCAATCTTTACATTATCTCCTATTGTTATAGCCCCAAGGATCTTTGTTCCGGCGCCTACAACAACATTATTCCCCAGGGTCGGATGCCTCTTGCCTTTCTCTTTCCCCGTGCCCCCCAGAGTAACTCCCTGATAAAGAAGGCAGTTTTCTCCTATTTCCGCAGTCTCACCAATGACAACTCCTATCCCGTGATCAATAAAAAAACCCTTACCAATAACTGCAGCGGGATGGATTTCGATTCCAGTAATAAAACGAGTCAGTTGTGACAAAAACCTCGGCAAAACCGGAAGTTTCATGTTCCATAGAATATGATTAATCCTGTGAAAAAAAATAGCGTGAAATCCAGAATATAACAAGATGACTTCAATCATATTGCCGGCTGCCGGATCCATTCTGAAAACAGCCTGATAATCATTTCTTAAGTCATTCCAAAATCCCATAATCTGAATCCTTTAAACCCTGTCTAACGATAATTCACAAAATCTATATGTATGCCTAATTCTTTCTCCTTTAATAGCTGAATAACCGACTGAAGGTCATCGATTTTTTTTGCCCGCACTCGCAACTGGTCTTTTTGTATTTCAGACTGGACTTTCAATTTTGAACTCTTTATCATCTTTACTATTTCCTTGCTTTTTTCGGTCGGTATTCCCTGCTGAATAGCAACAGACTGTTTAACCGTTCCGGAGAGGGCAGACTCAATCTTTCCATAATTAAGCGATTCAAGCGGTACTTTTCTTTTAATCATTTTACTCTGTAGCACGTCTACTACACTTTTCAGTTTATATTCATCATCAGACACAATAACAATCTCGTTTTTCCCATGATCCAGTTCTATATTACTTTTGCTGCCTCTGAAATCAAACCTCTGTTTAATTTCTTTCATTGCCTGTTGCACAGAGTTCGTCACTTCCTGCATGTCTACCTTACTTACAATATCAAACGAATTTTCAGCCATAGATATAGACCTCCCATCAGAATTTAAACATTTAGTTTAAAGAAGCAACAAAGTATTATCAACCTGATCACAGTCAGAATTATAATGCAGATTATTATTATCTATGCTCTGCTCTGCGAAAAGTGAGGCCCCTCTTTTAACATAATTATGTATAAAATCGTATTATTACAATATGAATCAGTTACACATTTAGAATATTAATAATTTTTATATTATCTATAAATAATTTTAATTTGACTTGTACGATACATTCCAATAAAGTCTATAAATAATCTGCAGTTAATTAATAACTGAATCACTATGAAAGGAGAGAAAGGATGCTAACAAACAAAAGGAAATTTAAAAGATTTGACCTCCCTCTTATTGTAAAATTCAGACATTCAAATGGAGCAACAGATTATACTTTGGGGTTAACTAAGAATTTTTCGTGTGAGGGACTTGGTCTCGAGGCTCCGGACTTTGATTTTATGCTAAAAGAAAATCTGGAATTGAATCTTAAGTTTCCTAAGAGTGGTTCAGCAGTTTCTCTAATTGGTGACGTAGTATGGAAAAGAAGGCTTGGGGATAAAAGTTTGGCTGGAATTAAGATCAAAATGGATGGTAAAGATATACAGAGTGATATGATAGAAAAAATATCCTCTCATGCAAATATCCCTGTCAATAATATATATAGCAAAGATAATGCAGATATTATTTTACTCAAGAAAAAAGGAAAGGCAGCATCAAAATTGCCTGAAAAGAAAAGCAAGCCCTTGTCAGCGCCTTCTAAATTAGGTTTTGTAAAACAGTACCTTAAAAGCGGTTCTCTGTGTAAAGTTACGTTCAGACTTCCGAAGGATGCGGCTCCGGATGCTCAACAAGTAACAATAGTTGGTGATTTTAATGGGTGGGACACAACTAAAACACCCCTGACCCGTTTGAAAAACGGTGACTTTTCGATAACACTGGACCTGGAAAGCAATAAAGATTACAGATTTAAATATTTTATCGACGGCGACCGATGGGAGAATGACTGGAAGGCAGATGTTTACGCACCCAATGATTTTGGCACTGACGACTCAGTTGTGATTGTTTAGTCACATTATGTGATAGTTAGAAAAATTATTATTTCAACTCTGAAATTATTTTACGGATAGTTCCGAGTTTCCTCACAGCTAAATAAACCTGCTTTCGATTAATAATATCCGAATCATACCGAACATATATACTGTCGTCTGAATAATTTACCGAAGCTTCCAATATCCCTTCTGTTTCCTGCAGAATCTTTTCCATGTCCTCTGCACATGAAATACATATTATATCCTCTGCCTGAAGTTTCATTTCACTGATATTGTTTTTATCAGATTTCATTAGTAAAACAGATTCCTGAAAATGGCATACATTATTCTATATCCTATAACAGCTATGCCTTTTATGTTTCCTGTAAATTTTGATTTACCTGTGCCTGCCCGGTAACTTACCGGCACCTCGGTTATTTTAAATTTTTTCCTGACCGCCTTTGCCTGCATCTCTATCGTCCATCCAAGATTGTCATTCATATCAAGTTCCAGTAACCTGTCAAACTTAATCGCCCTGAAAGGACCTAGATCTGTATAGTTAAATCCATAGAATATTCTTATTAACGCTGTTGCCAGAAAATTACCAAAGCGCACAGGAACCCTGAGGGACCCTTTCTCCGCTTGCCCCATGACCCTCGAACCAAGCACCATATCATAATTTTGCCTTACAATAGGCTCAACAAGTTTAATTATCTGATCAGGATAGTCGCTATAATTTCCGTCAAGAAATACCGCTATGTCCGGCTTTTTATTCTTAAGGTATTCTATTGCTTTAAGACAGGGATAACCATAACCTTTCCTGGGTTCAAATAAAAGAGTGGCCCCTTTTTCCCTGACTATTGAAGGAGTTTTGTCATTGCTTCCATTGTCCACAACTACAACTTCATCAACTAAATCTTCAGGAATGTCACTAAGAACAAGCGGTATGGTCTTTTCCTCATTAAGCGCAGGAATTATCACAGCTATTTTTTTATTGTCTAACATAATCTGAAGCTAGTTCTGTCTACGTTATACTAACATTAGATGCGATAAATCTAACCATAATGTACAAGAGTTATTGTCCTGTTTTTCAGATAAATCCCTTTACAACTTCCCACAGCTCTCCCCACCAGTCCAGTTGATTTTCTATAAATTGTTTCCTGCCGGATACTGTGAAATATATTACAGCCATAACCAGCACTGCAATAATATACAGAATAAAATATATGTCTTTTCTGTCTTTTTCCTTCACTGTTTTAGTTCCAGAAATTTTACTATTTTATAATTTTCATCTGAATATACTACCCTGAATTTTTCTTCAATCTTCATCAGCCACCCCATAGAATAACGGAGATTCCTTTCCCTTTCGATCCATCTATCTTCTTCCGAGTTTCTTCTGACCAGCACATAAGTCGCATTATTGTCCCTCAGCTCTGCTAACCACTCTTTATATGAATCAAGCTTTATATAGACTACGTTACTGATATATGACCTGTCCCATAATGGTGATAAGAATAGAGGCTCAAATGTATGCACAAGAGTATCGCCCTTCACGATATTATTGCTTATCCATATCCAGTGTCCATATTCCTGTCTGGCATGTAAATCTATGTTAAAAGGTTTGTGTCGGGCAAGAGTGCGTTCATTGGCAGGCAACTGCATAAAAGTCTTTATCTGCTCAGGAGTGATACATGGGGAATTAGCGGTAAAAAAAGTATATACTGCAAGTATAAGTGCCGAAATTGTTATAACCCTTCTCCTGTCACCAAAATGACTCAGCATAAAACCAAAAGACACCGCTCCAAGACCCACGATGAAGATCACATAGCGTGGAGTCCAGTTCCTCGGGTATATAAGAAATGAAATTACAAGCATTATGCTCACTGCCAGAAAATTATATTTTTTGTTAATCATGGCATATACGATCGAGAGTAAAACACCCGGCAAAAAAAGAATAAACCAGATCGGACCGAGTCCGCCTAACCGTGAATCATATAGGTAATATTGAACATTCTCGATCCACACATAGAGAGGTCTTGTTACATACGACAATCTATTAATACTCTCGGGCGCAGGCTCTACGATCCCTTTATACAGTCCCTCAAAAATAGTATTGCCCAGAAAAGATATCTGCATCGGATATACCGGATTATTATTCAGTGCCCAGTTTTTTATGTACCAGTAAGTACCTAGCAATAGTACAGGTGGCAAGAAATAAACAAAGAACATCTTCAGACTTTTTGCAAGCTGATAGTAAGTGTACTTTGGGTCAGATCTAAAAGCACTCCAGAGTTTTTTAGATTCCTGAACTACAATAACAGAAGATAAAATTCCCACAAACAGGGGGCCGGAACTTTTCGCTCCGAGCAATATACCAGTTGTCAGCCCAGCAAAGATGAGATAATATTTCCTCTGCTTGAGATATGCAACTTCTTTCCTGCTCTCCCCGCCTGTCTCAAAACTGTCTCTCATTAAGAAATTTATTGCTATTAGAAACAAAACCGATATTGCAACATCTACATAGTTTGTCGTCGATTGCAGAATCATTACAGGTGTAAAGAAAAAAAGGAAAGAAGAGTACAAAGCATATTTACTCTTTATTCCCACTTTCAAAGCTATGCTATAAATAGTTACAACACCGGCAAGAGTAAAAAAGAGCTGACTTAAATCTGTAATTACGTCATTTTCTAAAAAGATAATATTCCATAAAAAGAAAAGCTCGATATTCTTTGGAAACATGTTGATCCACTGGTTAATAAAAGAGTAATTAGGAACCTCCTGTATAGCCCCGCTCTGCATGATATACCCCACAATCGGAAGGTGATACCACAGGGCATCCCATGTATAGGAGGGGAAAAGGTATCCAAGCATTATTGTCCAGCATATCATCAATACCAGCAGACCAAATAAGCAGCATAATATCACGTCACCCTTCAGCAATTTAAACAGATTGCTGATCTTATCCTTCCATTCATAGATGATTGCGGCAAAGAAAACCTGTTTGTTTCCAGAATCAGTTTTTTTCAAGCTGAAAACAGTGATGATCAATATAACCGCTGACACAAATATGTTCAGAGTGAAAAGAGGAAAAGCATAGAGCTTATTGAAGAGAACACCAAGTAATAATGCTGATAATATTATCTGTGAAAGAGCCAGGACAGATGTCCCGATAATCCTGTCAACAAATGATATGAGCTCTTTTTTACTAAAGAGAAAGATATACCATGAAGAAAATAAAAACAGGTTGACTATGATATAAGATAGGATATTCAATCAATCAAGACAGTTCCAGAATCTTCTGAAACTGCAGTCCGTCATTTTATGGTAATATTCATATTGCTCTTCCGCACGTTCTTTCATGCCAAGCTTTTCATAAACTACAGCAACATCCCATAAAGCATATTTCTGAGAAGGATCAATCGCAAGCACCTTGTCATACATTTCCAGAGCCTTTTTATACTCTCCCTTTTCATTAAATATATAAGCTATATCAGAAAGAGCATATGTGTTTTGAGGATCAATTTTCAATGCTTGCTGATATTGGACCAGAGCCTTGTCATATAATTTCATCTCCCTGTAAACATAACCCAGATCATAATTCGCATGAGGATGATCATGTTGCATAATTAGCAATTGCAGATATACACTCTCGGCTTTATCAAACAAACCCTTTCTTTTATATATTAATCCAAGTTGATAATAAGAATACGCATCGTTAGCCTCGTAAAATGATTTAATTGCCTTATCTTCCAGTTGAATTGTCTGATATATAACTGCCAGAAGAGTGTGGCGTTTAATGAAGATATAAAGAGATAATATGATAATAGGAATACTTATCAGCAGGAATAGTATTTTTTTTTACTATTCATCATTAACAGATAAAAAAGAGGCTATAAATGCTGGATAAAATAAATTTAATTTATCCATAAAAGCTTTTCCACATTTAGTTTAGTGCATGTATACGATCGCCATGCTAAATGTCTCACCAAGCGCAAAATCCTCGGTCCTGAAATCTCCCCATCCAGGCAGGTCAGTGTTATAGGAAAAAACCGTCTGCCATTTCGGGGAAATATTAAATGCCAGATCTATGCCTGCGCTTAAGGCGTTAGGTTCCAGACCCAGTGAATCTTTTATGATTACAACATCCTGGTGCCATGCAAGTCCACCGCTAGAATAAAATGCTGTCTGAAGCTCCTGAGAAACTTCCGCATTTCCAACCGAATGTGTCCAGTCCACAAGTCCCCTTATAGACATCCATGGTGTAACAACATATCCACCACCAAATGAAATTTTAATCTGGTCAGATGGTTTAAATGTTTGATTTGAGGAGAGCTGGTCATTTTCAAATCTGAATTTATAACCCGTATCTAGCCAGGCATATCCTTTACTAAACCCACGACCAAATTTTAGTTTAATGGTAGAGTCGTATTGACCATCACCCAAACTTAAATGTGTCACAGGAGTCTCATAATCATATGCTTCCGGTATCTTTACCTCAGCCTGAATAGACATTAGAACACCTGAACCCAGAATGTTGCCAATAAGACTGTGCCTTAGACCAAGATTTATATCACCAATTCCACTTGGGCCTTGTTCTTCTCCATATTTAATATTATCGTTAGATTTTTGCCAGTCCCATCCTATTCCGGTAAATATTGTGAGTTTATCGGTGATTCCATACTCACCGTAATATGTAATTTTCGTGGACTGAAATTCTTCTGTATCAATCCTGCTGACAGGCTCATTTAAACCAGCCGCACCTTTTGAAGTATCTATTGTTGTGTATTTCTGTGTTGTGTGATAATTACTAAAGGTCAATTGATTATAGGAATGCCCCTTTGGCTGTGTCCAGGCTGAAAAAACATCATTGGATATGAACAGACTCCCTGATAAGAAAATAGCTATCACTAAGAATTTTTTAACCATCTTTAAACTCCTTTTGTTACCATGATTTTTTTATGAATTATTGATTTCATGCATTATGCCAGCTATGCGGCAATTACATCTTCAGTATTTCTCTTGGATATGAAGAAACGAGCGATACGACTTGACGCTAAACTACTTAATAATACTTGATAAACTGACAAAAAAGCAATATAAAAGAATCCGACCTGGAAAATCATAAGAAAAGGAATCGAGATATAAATCTTATTAATAAATGCAAAATAGATATTAAAAGTAAAATATAATCCAAGCAGAAGTTCTATTATTACTGAAAGGTTTATTTTTACTCTGTATTTTTTCCCGAGCCATCTGTCTTTTTTCTTCTCGATCATATACTTTGGAGTTCGCTCAAATTCTGTATACCTGTTAAAAAGCGCTCCCAGTACCGCCTTTGAATTGTTCACAGAAAGTCCTATACCAATTGACATTAACATCGGCAGATAGATCAATCTTGATTTCCAGTTACTGTATGCTTCTTTCTGTGAGCAGAGATAAAAAAATGATATACCCACAGTTGCAACCAGCAGGAATGGTACGTCAGTCACTATCATCTGAAACCATCCTAAGTTTATACGAGCAACCATCGACGGGTATATCAGAATCGAGAGCAGCAGCATAAGAAGATATGAAATATTGTTGGTCAGATGAAAAAAAGCCTCTACTTTTACCTTCAACGGCAGATCGCTTTTTAGAATTTGAGGAAGCAGTTTTTTTGCAGTCTGTATGGAGCCCTTTGCCCATCTATGCTGCTGGCTTTTAAATCCATTTATTTCTACAGGAATTTCTGAAGGGGCCACTACATCTTTCAAAAATATAAAGTTCCATCCTTTTAACTGTGCTCTGTAACTCAAATCCAGATCCTCTGTAAGTGTATCATTTTGCCAGCCACCCGCAGTTTCAATAGCTTCCTTTCTCCATATACCGGCCGTTCCATTAAAATTAAAAAACCTCCCTGACCAGTTTCTGGCTGCATGCTCCATGATAAAATGACCATCAAGCATAATGGCCTGTATTCTGGTTATCAACGAGTATTTACTGTTCAAATAAGTCCATCTCGTCTGAACCATGCCTATTGATTTATCAGCAAAATAATGAATCGTATTATTCAAGATATCTCTTTGCGGGACAAAATCTGCGTCAAAAATCGCTATGAACTCACCCTTAGCCACTTTCAATCCGTCTGACAACGCTCCACCCTTAAAACCTTTTCTTTTAGTACGGTGTATATGATGTATGTCAAATCCTTTTTCTTTGAACTCTTCAACACATTTTTTGGCAACATTGACCGTATCATCCGTAGAGTCATCCAGCACCTGGATGTCAAGGAGTTCTCTGGGGTAATCAATATTGCAGGATGCTGTTATTAGCCGCCGTACTACATACATTTCATTGTAGATTGGAAGTTGAACGGTTATACGGGGCAGTTTGGCTAATCGTTTTTTAAGCTTCGGTCTGTTCTTGCGATGTTTATAGTAGAGATAAACCATATAATAGCGGTGTGAAGCGTAGATGAAAACCGCTATCAAGATACAGAAATATACTATCAAAAAAAGATAAAGCAGCATCAATATACCCTTTGATATTAAAAAGGACTCATAAACTTGAGGAATTCAAATCAAAAAAGTATAACATACTACCCGATATCGACACAATTAAAAAATCTAATAACAAATTATAGAAATCCGACAGTAATAAAGTTGGAACATAAATATATATGAAATAAGCTTGATAATTCATAAGAATAATTTATATAATTATAATTAAGCTCTGATTTATCAAAACAACTTTATTAAATAAATCGAATGAACGATATCGCTCCAGAACCCCAGTCAAACTGGACAAACATACTAAAGGCGCTGGCTGATGAAACCCGCCTGCAGATAATACATCAGCTGTTAAAAAAAGAGTTGTCAGTACAGGACTTATCGGATATTCTCGGTATAAAAATGTATAACATGTCGAGGCATCTAAAAGTTCTCGAGGCAAATGGGCTGGTTAACAAAAGAAAAGATGGTGTTCATAGATTTTACAACATCACCAATAATTTCAAGTCCAGATTATCCAATGACAACCAGGTGTTGGATTTGGGGTGTTGCAAATTCATATTTGATCCTTCCATGTATCAAAACAATTTCTAATTTTATGCCTGAAACAGCATAGTACAGATTGTCATTCCTCACCTCTCATCTCAATAGATTTAATTTTTCCTGACAATTCAGTTAAATTATAGTGATGGCTAAACATAATAAAAGATATGCCATGCTAATAAATATTGACAGGTGCGTGGGATGCTATGCGTGCCAGGTATCCTGCAAAGCTGAGTATAATATCCCATTCGGGACCTTTCGATGCAAGGTAGAAACTTACAATACTGGAACTTATCCCGAAATAAATAAATTCTTTATGCCCCGCCTCTGCAATCACTGCGAAAATGCGCCCTGTATAGAGTCATGTGAAGAAACTGCCTTGTTTAAAAATGATGATGGTATAGTTTTGCTTGATAACGGTAAATGCACAGGCTGTCAGCAATGCTATGACAAATGCCCATATAATGCGATCGAAATACGGCCAGACACAGGCCAGGCTGAAAAATGCGACTTTTGTTACAACAACCGGGTTGTTAAAGGGCTTTTACCTGTATGTGTGCAGAGCTGTATGGGCAAGGCAATTACGTTCGGCAATATAAATGACCCAAAAAGTGAGATCGCCACCGCACTTGAACATTGCGATATCAAAGTCCTTAGCCCTGAACTTAATGCTAATCCTTCTGTTTTCTATTTATATAAAAGTGATATATTGAACTCTCCATTAAGAGATCACAAAATTACAATTAAGCGTTCAGCGAAAAGTGCGTTGATAGAACCTGATGTCACGCGTAATGAAGGTAATGCAAAATCAATATATTCATCCTGTGCAATGTGTCCATCCGAATGCGGTATATCAGTAACAGTTGAAAACGGTTTTGCAAAAAAAATATACGGAAATCCTCATTCTTTAATAAATAACGGAACATTATGCGCTAAGGGTGCAGCAGGATTGCAGCTTACTTACTCTCCTTACAGAATCAAAACCCCTTTGATAAGGACCGGCAAGCGAGGTGAGGACAGGTGGAAAGAAATAACCTGGGATGAAGCTTCAAAGCATATTGCTGTCAAGTTAATCGAAATCAAGAAAACGCATGGCCCGGAATCAGTCTTTCTGAACTGCGGCGACGTTACTGACAGAGAAGCTTATTACAGACTGTTTCATGCCTTTGGCACCCCAAATACATTTGATCATGGGAGTATCTGTGATCCCAACCGCAAATGGGGGCATGCCATTATGACCGGAGATGAAAGACCGCTACCCGATATCCAAAGACCCTTTCTGTTACGAAATAGTGAAGGAGAAACTCACTTATACAAAAACCATGATATCAAGCTCCTTCTGAACATCGGGAGTAATCCACTCGTTGCAACAAGATTCAATTACATGTCCAGTGGCATACCTGGAGCCAGAGAGGAAAACAAATGTAAATATGTAGTCATTGATCCGTCCTTTACAAATTCTGCATCACATGCGGACATCTGGCTTCCGATAAAACCTGGAACAGATGCTGCCCTGCTAGCATCCATGCTTCATCATATTATCAGTAATGATTCTCCGGACAATGAATCTCATGGTTATATAGATCATGATTTTCTCAGAAACTATACTATCGGCTGGCAGGAATTCAAAACTGCGTTTCTTTCGCATACTGATAAAAAAGACTATTTGAATGACTTTAATTTTTTCACACCTGAGTGGGCAGAAAATATAACAGATATTTCCGCTGACAATATAAAAAATATATCTCATCTGTTTGGAATAACAAAGCCTGCTGCTATCGAAATTGGAATGCACGGCACTGCCCACCACCACAACGGTGATGTCACATCAATACTAATGACAACCCTCTGTCTCATAACAGGTAACATGGACATCCCTGGAGGTCTGGTTTTTATTGACTCCCAAAAGGCAAAAAAAGGAAATCTCGTTGCAGGGAAAAAATTCCTGGAGAAAGTTATTAACAAAAAAGTAAACGGCTCAGATATACAGGGGAAAAGTTCAGAACTGCATAAAGACCTGTATGGTGATTTTCCGGCAGCCTGGAAAGGCGTACTGGCTGATCTTCCCACGAAAATCAGAGAAGGGATCACGTTGAAACATGGCCCATTTAAAAATTATAAATATCCGGTCAGGGCATTTATATCAAGGGCAGGCAATCCTGTTATAACGGCCGGAAACACGCACGACTGGACCAATGCGATTACGGCCATGGATAAAAACGGTAAATATGCTCTCGATTTGATGGTCTTTATCGATACTCATATAACTGAGACCGGCAAATATGCGGATATAGTTCTTCCTGAGGCTGGTTATTTAGAGCGAATCGGACTTAGTGATGTATATACAATGAGCCCTGAAATAGCCATAAGAGACCAGGTTATCAAACCCCTTCATAAATCGAAAACCCCATTTGAAATAATGACCGTACTGGCTAATGCCCTTGTCCGCAACGGTGACCCTGATATCAGACCTGAAGATTTCGAAAAATATATAAACGAAGAAGCGTTTATCAATGACTTGCTTGGCGAATCACCCGGATTTCATAATATCGGTTCACCACTTCCATATCCCGACCTTCCTGAAGGATGTTTAATAACCGGCACACCAGACAATCCAACAGCAACCTGGGGTAACACAATTATAAAAAAAGGAGAACCTCTGACAGTTGACTGGTTACGGAAAAATAACGGGGTAGCGGTCTGGCCTTCAAGTTATTACCGTTACAAAAAACAGGATGGTTCGCCATCAGGTGTCTATCCTAAAACCGGGTCAAAGAAGTTTGAATTTAAATTCAGCTACCTTGAAAAAATCAACTCACGACTTGGGACAAATTTCCCCTCTTCCTTCTATTGGTCAGAATCCAGATGGATCCCTGGAAGCTCATCATTTAAACAAGCTGCCAAAGAATATCCTTTTCAACTGATTAGCGGCAGAGTTCATTATTCCATGACTATGACCGGAATCTGCCCACACCTTGCAGAAACCAGCACAGAATGTATGCAGCCATTAAACAGTGAGTTTCAGCATACTGTACCGGAACTCAAAAACAATCTTGAAGAATACGGGATTCAGGCAGGCGAGATTAAATTCAAGTCTGGAACTGTTTCCATTCCTGTGCTTGCGCTCAATAAAACGGATGGTGATCATCTGCACTTAAAGACAGGAGACATTATTACTCTCGAAGACCCATTGAAAAACAGAATGCAGGGCAAGGTCTTTTTAACCGAAGATATAATGCCGGGAGTTATAAAAACCGCCTTTGGACCTGGAGGTCAAAATGCATCCGGAACAGGTTTTTTAAATCATACTTCAAAATACACTCAAAATATTAACAGGCTCTTCAACCCCAAAAATCTTTCCCCTTTTACAGGGATGCCGGGATTCGGGGACATTATAGTAAAGATCATTAAACAGAACTAAATACCACCGTCTCACCTGACAGATTCCATCTTTCGGTTTTCACCTTGAAAAAACTCAGTTTTATTGCTAAATTAACCCTCATCAATGATAAAAACATGAAGGGATATTTATTCTCAATGGATGCTTTGTTGATCCCTGATCCTTGAGACTGTTTTATATAATATTTACTTTGCAGATCATAAGAATAAAATGAAAAAAAACTCTGAATTACAGAAACTCCGATCTAAAATCGACGAGATTGATCTTAAAATAGTTGAACTGCTCAATAAGCGGGCACAGATAGTCCTCGAAGTGGGCAGGGCTAAACAGAGCAACCAGCTAAAGATTCATTCCCAGGTAAGAGAAACAGCGATATTACGCAAACTCCAGGAGGGTAATACAGGACCTTTCCCCAATGACGCCCTGAAATTGATTTATGAAGAAATTCTCTCAGCCTCGGTCGCCCTTCAGCAACCTTTAAAGATCGCTTATCTGGGACCTTCTGCAACCTTCACACATTTTGCAGCGCGAAGAAAATTCGGGTCATCTTCAGAGTACCTGGCGGAAAGCACGATAAAAGAAGTTTTTGAGGCAGTTTTCAGGAATAAGGTAAATTATGGAGTAGTGCCGATCGAAAACTCTACAGAAGGGGTCGTCAATTACACTCTCGATATGTTTATGGATTCAGATTTAATGATCGCATCCGAAATTATACTTGAAATATCGCATAACCTACTGTCAAAGTCGGGCAAAAAAGCGAATGTCAGGAAAATTTACTCACATCCGCAGGCAAGGGCACAATGTCGAAGCTGGCTTGAGCGAAATTTCCCTGGTGTCCAGATTATTGATGAGATCAGTACAGCTGCCGCCGCAAAACGTGTATCAAGGTCTCCTGATTCTGCAGCTGTCGCCAGTGAACTGGCTGCCTCTGTATACGGCCTGAATATTATTGAAAAAGGCATTGAAGACAACAAGAAAAACGTTACAAGGTTTATGGTAATCGCAAAGGAATCACCGGGAAGAACAGGAAAAGATAAGACATCAATAATGTTCACCATTAAAGACAAACCCGGCGCGCTGTTTTTGATTTTACGCCCATTCTCAAGGCATAAGATAAATCTCACAAAAATCGAGTCAAGACCTTCAAAAAGAAAAGCCTGGGAATATATGTTCTTTGTAGACATGGGAGGACATACAGATGATAAAAACGTCATGAAAGCGATAAAGGACGTTCAAAAGGAGTGCCTGTTTTTCAAAGTGCTCGGCTCATACCCTTCGGCAGATTAAATGAATAAGGATTCAAGGGGGATAGGAGCCAAGGATTCAAGTGTAGGTAATGTAGTCAGTCGAACCCTGGAGTCCCTGTCTGCCAACAGGCAGGCTCAAACCCTTTTAGTATTTAAATGATTAAAGCTCCTGACCATATAAGCGGAATTAAACCTTACATCCCAGGAAAGCCGATTGAAGAACTTGAAAGAGAACTCGGAATAAGCGGTTCAGTCAAGCTGGCTTCCAATGAAAACCCTGTCGGCCCGTCACCTCTTGCTGTCAGGGCTCTGCGCAAACAAATTGGTGAATTAAACAGATATCCTGATGGAAACTGTCATTATCTGAAAAATGCGTTGTCAGACAAACTAAAAATCGGACGTGATGAACTGATATTCGGCAATGGCTCTAATGAGCTTATTGAACTTGCAGTCAGAACATTTCTTAATCCGGGTGATGAGGCAATAATGGCGCATCCTTCTTTTGTAGTTTATTCAACCATTGTTCAGGCTGCAAAAGGTAAAAGTATTGTTGTCCCACTCAAAGACTGGCGTCATGACCTCGATGCCATGGCCGCTAAAATTACTGACAAGACCAGACTGATCTTTATAGCAAACCCTAATAATCCCACCGGCACTATCAACACTCAAGTCGAACTGGACTCATTTATGAGGCAAGTTCCTGAGGACATACTGGTGATTATTGATGAAGCATATTGTGAGTATGTTGTTTCTCCTGATTATCCGCAGAGTATAAATTATCTGAAACAGAACCGGGACATTTTAATACTCAGAACGTTTTCCAAAATTTATGGACTTGCAGGTCTTAGAATAGGCTATGGGATTACCGGGAACTGGATAAGCACTGAAATGAATAAAGTTCGCCAGCCTTTTAATGTAAACTCCCTTGCCCAGACCGCCGCGCTTGCAGCGTTGAATGACGATAATTACCTGGGAAAACTAAAAAGAGTAAACGAAAGAGGTAAAAAATACCTGTATAATGAATTCAAAAAATCAGGTTTGAGGTACATACCAACAGAAGCAAATTTCATATTTATACTTTTTGAAAATAAAATATCTGCTGACTTATACGATTCTTTATTAAATAAAGGCATTATTATCAGGCCGATGGGACCTGAAGCAGCACGAGTAACTATAGGAACGCCAAAAGAAAATAAATTATTGATCAAAGCATTAAATAAATCAATCAGAAATTTATGAAAATGGGATGGCAGTTTAACTCGTAATGGATTTCAAACATATAGCTATAATCGGTATTGGACTTATCGGAAGTTCACTTGCCCTTTCGTTAAAGAAAGCAGGCTTCAGTGGGAAAATATCCGGAATAGGCCGAAGGGAAGAAAATTTAGTCAGAGCCAGGGAACTCGGAATAATCGATTCGTTCACAACATCACATGCTGACGGTGTGAGAAATGCTGACCTTATTGTACTGGCTTCTTCTGTGCAGCATTTCAAACAGATCGTTACAGACATAAAGGATGCGCTTAAACAGGGTGCCATTGTAACAGATGTAGGAAGCGTTAAATCAGATATTGTAAATCAACTTGAACCTCTCATGCCTGATGGAGTAAGTTTTGTAGCCGGCCACCCCATAGCAGGAAAAGAATGTTCAGGAATAAACGCTGCATCACCAGATCTTTTCAGGAACGCAAAATGCATAATTACTCCCAGTGCAAACACAGATAAAACAGCATTGACGAAAATCCGTGACTTCTGGGAGTTTATAGGAACCGGCACCATCATTATGAGTCCGGAAGAACATGATTCTGTTTTTGCAGCAGTAAGTCACCTTCCTCATATAGCGGCTTACGCCCTGATTAATGCAATTAATGATGTTAACAAAGACATGATCCAGTTAAGCGGCAAGGGATTAAAAGATATGACGCGGATTGCCCTAAGTCCTCCATCGCTTTGGCGAGACATATGCAGCCATAACAGGAAAGATATAACACTGTCACTGAAAAGCTTCTCATCTGCGATCTCTCGAATGATAAAATTGATTGAAGAATCGGACTGGGATGGTCTGGAAAAAGAATTCAAAAGGGCTAGCGAGGCAAGACAGCTCATTGAATCAGATTAAAATAAAATACAGGTGTCCCCTCCGCGGAGAAATCATCTGCCCTCCAGATAAATCAATTTCCCATCGTGCAATAATGCTTTCATCCCTGGCTAATGGGAAAAGTATTGTCAGAAATTTCCTGCGCGCAGAAGATCCCATGAGAACTCTCGGGGCCTTCAGGCAGATGGGAATTAATATAACTTTAAAAACTCACGACAAAGATGCCCAGACATATAAAAATGAAGTAATAATAAATGGCAGGGGATTGATCGGACTTAACGAACCTGCCGGCACAATAGACTGTGGGAACTCAGGAACAACAATGAGGCTTTTGAGCGGAGTCCTCGCAGGGCAGCCATTTTCTTCACAGTTAAGCGGAGACTCATCGTTAAAAAGCAGGCCTATGCAAAGGATAATAACACCACTCTCACAGATGGGAGCAATTATCAGCTCTGAAAAAGATGGCTATCCACCTCTCAAAATAGAAGGCGGTTCTTTGCGGCCTATCAGTTACAGTTCTCCTGTTGCAAGCGCACAGGTTAAATCAGCAATACTTCTGGCAGGGCTTTATTGTGATGGTGTAACAACAGTTATTGAACCCGGAAAATCAAGGGATCACACTGAAAGAATGTTAATGGCATGCGGTGCGGACATCAATGTAAAAAATACTACGGTAACTGTAAGGGGGATGAATCCACTGAACGCTATAGATGTCACAATACCTGGTGATTTCTCATCAGCTGCATATTTCATAGCAGCGGGATTGTTAGTGCCTGAATCAGAAATATTGGTCAGGGACACTGGTGTAAATCCTACAAGAACCGGACTAATAGACATTCTAAATAAAATGGGGGCAGATATAAAGCTGGAAAACATTAGAGAAGTATCAGGAGAGCTTGTTGCAGACATATTGGTTAAATATTCAAAACTTAAAGGTATAGATATCAAAGCTGATGAGATTCTTAGAGCGATTGATGAATTTCCCATAATATGTATAGCAGCATCCTGTGCTGAAGGTACTACCAGGATAACCGGTGCTAAAGAGCTGCGGGTGAAGGAATCGGACAGGATAGCATCTATGGCTTCCGAACTAATGAAAATGGGAGCAGCAATCGAAGAACTTGAAGATGGTCTTGTTATTGAAGGTGCGGAAGAACTGCAGCCTGCATCTGTTAACAGTCATGGGGACCACAGAATTGCGATGTCTCTGGCTATAGCAGGGCTTACGGCCAAAGGACAGACAACTATATCAGACACGGACTGTGTAAATACATCCTTCCCTGAATTTATGACTTTGATAGAAGGTCTTCAGCATTGAAAAACGTTATTACCATTGACGGCCCATCCGGTGCAGGGAAAGGGACAGTTGCAAAGGCCCTTGCAAGAGAACTCAGCTACAAATATCTGGACACAGGCGCACTATACAGGGCAATTGCATGGAAGGCAAGAAAAGAAAAAATCAGTCCCGATAATATAAATTCCGTAAAAATAATGATGGAAAACACAAATATCAAGATTGCTAATGACAGGATTATGGTTGATGACGTAGATGTGACATTCGATATAAGGACTAATGAAATTGGCGAACTCAGTTCCAAAATTTCTGCGCTGCCGGTTGTCAGGAAAGGACTATTCAATATTCAAAAAGAAATATGTCTTCAAGGCAATGTAGTAATTGAAGGCAGGGATACCGGTACAACTATTTTTCCTGAAGCTGAAAACAAATTTTTTCTTGATGCAAGCCTTGAAGAGAGAGCCCGGAGGAGGTATGAGGAGCTAAAAAAACAATCCCCTGATATTACGGTCGAATCTACAATGGAGGATATAAGGAAACGGGATATGAGAGATTCCTCACGTAAAAACTCGCCGTTAAAAAAAACAGATGATATGATTCAGATAGATTCAACTAACATGAGTATAAAAAAGGTTGTATTGACAATAATCGAAAATTTAAAGTAATGCCTTAACAGCCAGCAGCATTTCTCATTGTTAATAAGTTTGAAGTTTTTTGGGATACCTGCTTTGATTCAAGTTATTTATGAATAATGCAGGATAAAAAATGGATTCAATTTATCTTCTTACATACAAGCTGATTGCTTTAACGATAAGATTGATTCTTCGTTTTAACGGCGGTCTTGATATTAAAGGAACAGATAACGTGCCAGCTGAAGGAGGGGTAATAATAGCGTCAAATCATATAAGCTATTTAGACCCGCCTCTGTTAGGCTCAGTGCTTCCCCGGGCAGCGACTTTTATGGCAAGAAAGGGTCTTTTTGATGTCCCGGTTCTTGGACGGATGATAACACGTGCTGCTTTTCCGGTTGACAGAGAAAAGCCGCGCCCGTCAACAATTAAAAATGCTGTAAGACGGCTTAAAAAGGGTGCTCTCATAGTAATGTTCCCTGAAGGCAGAAGAAATGAAACCGGCCAACTGCTCGAAGCCAGGCGCGGAGTAGGAATGATAGCCACCATGAGCAATGTGCCCATAGTCCCGGCTCTTATTATCGGATCTGACAAAGCATTGCCGGTTGATGCTAAGTGGCTAAAAAGAAACAAGATATTAGTTATGTTTGGCAAGCCAATATACCCGAAAACATTCACAGAAAGTGCAGATTCACCAACTCACATAAAACACGATAAAATTAGCGATAATGTCATGTCAGCCATAAAAGAGCTTCAAAAGAAATATGCAGATACAGATCAGTGAAAACGGAATAATGCTGTTTATGATAAAGTATACCGGCTGTAAACAACCGATGAAGATTGGAAATACTATTGAAAATATTTATAATGTCTACACAACAGGGAGGAATTTCAATTTAGATTTGATCTTGGATGGTTTGAAAAAATAAGAGCAATTTCTGTCAGGAGGTAATATAATACATAACTATGGAAACTCAGATGAATGATTTAGAAAAATTTTATGCCGACTCTTTTAAGGGATTAAAAGTTGGCGCGATAACTAAAGGCAAGATACTGCAAATAAAGGCAGACGGTATGATAGTTGACGTAGGTTTGAAATCTGAAGGATTTATCCCTACAAGGGAACTGGTCAATAATGAACTTCAGGATATGCACCCCGGTGATGAAATCGAGGTCTTTATTGAAAGAATGAGCAATTCGGATGGCTTTGTTAAACTATCGAGACAAAAGGCTGAAGGGGCAAGAATGTGGGATATGATCGAAAATGCCTTCAATAACAGTCAACCTGTTGATGGAAAAATTACAGGAAAAGTCAAAGGTGGGATGACAGTCAGCATTGGTGGAGTTGTTGCGTTTCTTCCGGGTTCCCAGATTGATTTAAAAGCCCCAAAAAATACAGATGCCCTTATTGGACATACATTTGCATTCAAAGTGCTAAATTTTAACAATAAAGGCTCAAACGTGATTATTTCGCGACGTGCGCTGCTTGAAGAAGAGCGCAAAGAGCTAAGAGAAAAAACAATAGCAACATTCAAAGACGGTCTCATACTGGAAGGAACTGTTAAAAACCTGACGGATTACGGGGCATTTATTGACCTTGGGGGAATTGATGGTCTACTGCATATATCGGATATGTCATGGGGAAGGATAAGCCATCCAGGGGAACTCTTCAGCATCGGCGACAAAGTCGAGGTGATCATTCTTTCATTTGACCCCGGCAATAATAAAGTTACACTGGGCTACAAGCAGAAATCCCCTGACCCATGGGAAGCCGTCGAGGAAAAATATCCAGCTGATCATATTGTGATCGGGAAAATAATAACCATTACAGATTACGGAATATTTATTGAACTTGAAGAAGGGGTAGAAGGCCTCATTCATGTCAGTGAAATTGACTGGCTGGAAAAAAACATAAAACCTTCAAAATATTTTTCTGTTGGAGAAAGCGTAGAAGCGGTCGTTCTTAAAGTCAGCAAAAGCGACAAAAAAATTTCACTCAGTATACGCAAGCTCAAACCTAATCCATGGGAAGTCATAAAGGATAAATATACTATCGGTCAGAAAATACAGGGAACCGTAAAAAGTTTTGCTGAGTTCGGAGCATTTGTCTCGCTGGACGAAGGGGTAGACGCGCTTCTTCACATATCCGATATGTCATGGATCAAGAGGATAAGACATCCGTCCGATGTGCTGAAAAAAGGACAACAGATTGAAGTTGTAGTTCTTAATATCGAACCAGAGAAAGAGAGAATTTCTGTCGGCATTAAGGAACTGACAGATGATCCATGGATTGAAGAAATCCCCAACAAATACAGTCTTGGAGATACAGTAAATTGTACGGTTGTTAACCTTACCGACTTTGGTCTTTTTGTTGAATTTGACGATGGGATAGAGGGATTGATTCATAGATCTGAAGTTGATAAAAAACCGGATGAAAAAGTAGAGGACATCTTCAAGGTTGGAGCCGAACTGTCTGCAAGAATAATCAATATTATTCCTGACGAAAGAAAAATCGACCTAAGCATGAAAACCATGGTGGGGTAGGAATTGAAGATTAACAGATAAGTATAGAGTTCTTTTTTTCGCAATTATCGATCAAATTTAAAAATGAAAAAGGTCTTTATATTTTTCACAATTATATTTCTAATCGCTGTGGTTCTGAGCCTTCTGCTCACTTTTTCACAAAAAAATCCTCTCGGAGAAAAGGTTGCCCTGGTGCATGTCACCGGAGTAATAATTGATTCGTCGGATGTAATCAAGGAATTAAAGGATTATGCCAAAGACAGTTCAATCAAAGCCATCATCATAAGAGTTAACAGCCCAGGTGGCGCTGTTGCACCATCTCAGGAAATCTATAACGAAATAATCAAAATAAAGGAAAAGAAAAAAGTTATTGTTTCTATGGGTGCAATCGCAGCTTCCGGCGGTTACTACATCGCAGCCCCTGCTGACAGGATTGTGGCCAATGCAGGTACTTTGACCGGCTCGATCGGAGTGATTATGGAATTGCCCAATGTATCAGGTCTGATGGATAAGATCGGTATTGAAACACAGGTAATCAAAAGCGGAAAACATAAAGACATAGCCTCTGTTTTTAAAACCCTTACTCCGGAAGAAAAGAAAATTCTTCAGACAGTTCTTGATGATGTCCATGATCAGTTTATCAAAGCAGTAGCTGATAGTAGAGGAATGACGTTTGAGGAGACAAAAAAACTTGCTGACGGGCGCATATTTACCGGCAGAATGGCAAAGGAGATCGGCCTGATAGATGAACTTGGCGGTCTTGAAGATGCTATAATGTTAGCAGGGGAACTTGCCGGGATTGAAGGCGAGCCGGAGGTTGTTACAAAAAAAGAAAAGTTCAGCTTCCTTGATTTGATCAGAGGGCAGTTTCCACAAAGGCTGATTGGGGATGCGTTCTCCGGCATAAAACTTCAGTATCTGTTTTCGCCTTAACATTTTTTAAAAAATTAGTTGACATTTGACTATTGATACTTTAGATTTTCTATAAAAGGAGGGTTTATGACAAAATCGGTTCTTATCGAAAGAATAGCAGAAAAAGTGGAGGGGCTTTCAAAAAAACAGACAGAAGTTGTAATCGAAACAATTTTTGAAAGCATCAAGGAAACCCTTTCAAAAGGTGGCAAAGTAGAGATCAGAGGCTTTGGAAATTTCCGGCTTCGCAACAGAAACGCAAGAAGGGCAAGAAACCCCAAGACGGGTGAGGCAGTTGATGTTCCTCCAAAGAAAGTGCCTTATTTTAAGGTTGGCAAAGAACTTCGTGAAATGGTAAACAAGAATAATTAATAGTTGTAAACCTTATTCTATTACTATCTATAAAGAAGAGACATATCTTAATTAGTGCATCCACATAAGCGGATTCAGTTTTAAGATTTGAATCCGCATCTCCTTATTCCGGCATTTAGTCTGCATTATTCATAAATATCTTGAATCAAAGCAGGTTAATGCATAACTGTGTTATCATTTGTCACACATTTTGTTCAGAGAAAGGACTACCCATACTGAAGTATGCCAAAAGGTAAAGTATATATAGTCGGTGCAGGCCCCGGAGATGTAGGACTGCTCACGGTAAAGGGACTGAAATACCTCCAGAAGGCAGAAGTGGTGATATACGATTTTCATCTGAATGCCCAGATTCTCAACTACATAGATCACAATGCAGAATTCATATATGCCGGCAAGCGCGGCGGACAGCACACGATGACCCAGGACCAGATAAATAGCACTCTTGTTGAAAAAGCGATGGAAGGAAAGATTATCTGCAGGTTAAAAGGCGGTGATCCCTTTGTCTTCGGAAGGGGCGGCGAAGAAGCTGAAGTGCTGTCGAATCAAGGCATAGAATTTGAGGTGGTTCCAGGCATAAGCTCGGCAATCGCTGCTCCCGCTTATGCGGGAATCCCACTTACTCACAGGGAATATTCATCTTCCCTTGCTATTGTCCCCGGATATGAAGATGTTACAAAAAAGGAAAGTTCTATCGACTGGTCCAGGCTGGCAACAGGGGTTGGAACTATCGTTTTCCTGATGGCAGTCAAGAACATTGACCAGGTCTGCAAAAACCTGATCGAAAACGGAAGAAAGTCTGACACTCCGGTTGCAGTTATCAGATGGGGAACCAGAGCAGACCAGACAACAATAGTCGGTGACCTTTCAACAATCCCTGATCTTGTCAAGGAAAATGAGATCAAACCTCCTGCAGTTATGGTTGTTGGAGAAGTTGTCAGATTAAGAGAACGCCTTCAATGGTATGAAAAAAAGCCCCTTTTTGGTAAGCGCATACTTGTAACAAGAGAGCATACCGAAGGGTTTGCGCGTCTGGAAGAACTTGGCGCCGAAATACTTGAATTTCACACTATCAGGATCGTTCCTCCTGCAGACTGGAAAGCATTGGACAGCTCGATAGATAAAATCGATTCTTATGACTGGCTTATATTTACCAGTGGTAATGGCGTTAAATTCTTTTTCCAGAGGTTTTTTGAGCAGGGCAGAGATATCAGGGAAATGAAGGGTATAAAAATATGCGCTGTCGGCTCAAAGACAGCATCGGCGATCAACAAATATGGGATCAAGGTAGACATGATACCTGAAAAGTTTAATGCTGAAGGTCTGATAAAATCCTTTATGGAAGTATACGGTGAAGTCGGACTTAAAGGTGTACGCTTTCTCCTTCCAAGAGCAGAAGTAGCACGCGAAATATTTCCTGATAAAGTCAGGGAACTGGGTGGCGAAATTGACATCCCCGTAACATACAGGAGTGATAAACCTGATTTTTTAGGCAAAAGACTAAAACGGTTTTTCAGGGAAGGCAAAATATCTGTAGCCACTTTTACAAGTGCTGCTACTTTCAATAACTTCTTCGAGATAATGGGCAAAGAAGCAGATACCATGTTAAGAGACGTTACAATTGCGGTAATCGGACCTGTTACGGCAAAGGCCATAGAAAAGAGAGGCCTGAAAGTTAGTATCATGCCTGAAGAAGCGACAATAAATGCAATGGTGAATGAAATAATTAACTTTGCGGTAAAAAAATAAAGTTCTCCTGACCCCTCTGCTTTTTGTCTTGTCATTCCCGCGAAGGCGGGAATCCAGGTTCAATTTATTAAATATGGGGCTCTGCCCCAAACCCCGATTCATTTTCTTGCGCGGCCAAGAAAACGGAACCAAAAGAAGGCCGCCCGGTGATTGTTTCTTAACGGGCTGTTTCAGGACTGCCTGCTAAATTAAAATAGCCGCTTCGCTTCTCATTTTAATTCTTAACGCATTCAGT